>JANODP010000342.1:0-16172 GCA_031412755.1 Schlesneria sp.
GACCGGCGCGTTGCCGCTCGGTGCTGTGGAATCGCTCGCACTGCCGTTCGAAAGCGATAAGCTGGCCTTCACACCGGGACTGCTGACAGCGGTCTATGGCGGACGAGTCACCGCTGCCATGCTCGACACCGAAGCCTGCTACGTCCACAGCGAAGGGGATCTCAACTGGTGGATTCCTTCAGGCCGGTCGTTTTTCAGCACCGATCCAACCGACAGCGCTGCCACCGAGCTTGCAACGGCTCAGCAGCACTTCTTCCTCCCCTCCCGCTACCGTGACCCGTTCGGCCTGGACGCCACCATCAGCTTCGATGCCTACGACCTGCTCATGGTCGAAACGCGCGACGCCCTCGGCAATCGCGTCACGGTGGAAACCAACGACTACCGCGTGCTCCAGCCGCGCCTGGTGAGCGACCCGAATCGCAATCAGGCTGCAGTCGTCTTCGACACGCTGGGAATGGTGGCGGGCACAGCCGTCATGGGCAAGCCCCTGCCCGCACCGGTGGACGGCGACTCACTCACCGGCTTTGAAGCCGATCTGACGCAGGCCCAGCTCGACGGCTTCCATGACGCGACAGACCCGCACGCCAGCGCGGCAACCCTGCTGCAAAGCGCCACCACGCGGATCATCTACGACCTCGATCGTTTTCAACGTACTCAACACGCAAACCCGCTGGACCCGACTCAATGGTTGGCTCCGTACGCAGCCACGCTGGCCCGCGAAACCCACGCCAGCGCCCCGCTGCCGCCCCAGGGCCTCAAGATTCAGATCAGCTTCTCCTACTCCGACGGCTTCGGCCGCGAGATCCAGAAAAAGATCCAGGCTGAGCCGGAGAAAATCAACGGCATCGCCGGTCCGCCGCGCTGGGTGGGCAGCGGCTGGACCATCTTCAACAACAAGGGCAAACCCGTCCGCAAGTACGAGCCGTTCTTCAGCGTCACGCACCGGTTTGAGTTTGGTGTGCAGGTCGGTGTCAGTCCCATCCTGTTCTATGACCCGATCGAGCGCGTCGTCGCCACCATGCACCCCAACAACACCTATGAAAAAGTTGTCTTCGACCCGTGGCGACAAGTCACCTGGGATGTGAATGACACCGTGCTTGGCGACCCGCGTACCGATGCCGATATCGGCGGCATCACCGCACGCTATTTCGCCAGCCTTCCCGTTAGTCCTCCTGCGCCACCGTGGCAAACCTGGCATGCCCAACGACAGGGGGGTGCGCTCGGGGCACAGGAACAGGTCGCCGCCAATAAGGCTGCTGCCCACGCCGCGACGCCGACCACGGCTCATTTCGACGCCCTCGGACGTCCCTTCCTGACCCTTGCAGACAACGGACCCGATCCGGCACAACCCGACCAGCATCTGCTCTTCGCCACCCGCGTCGAGCTGGATATCGAGGGCAACCAGCGCGGCGTGCGCGATACCATCGGGCAGTCGGGCGAGCCGCAGGGACGCGTCGTCATGCGCTATGCCTACGACATGCTCGGCAATCGTATCCACCAGCTCAGCATGGAGGCGGGCGCGCGATGGATGCTCAACGATGTGGCCGGCAAACCGATCAGGACCTGGAACAGTCGGGGCCACAGCGCCCAAACCGAATACGACCCACTCCGCCGCCCACTCCGATCCTTCGTCATCGGCGCCGATCCGGCAAACCCCGGCCAGGAACTGCTGACCGAGCGACTCGTCTACGGCGAACAGCACCCACAGGCCGAACTTCGCAATTTGCGAGGACAGCTGTATCTGCATCTGGATCAGGCCGGGGCCGTGACCACCGAAGCCCATGACTTCAGGGGAAACCCCCTGCATGCGTCACGCTGCTTGACGAAGGGAACCCAATACCGGCAGGCGGTGAACTGGCAGGCTGTGGACGCCGATCCTGTGGCGTTGCCGACAGTCGCCACGGCGCGGCTCGACCCTGTGGCACTCGCAGCAGCACTTGCTCCCCGGCTGGAAGCCGACGTTTACACCAGCCTCACCTCTTACGACGCGCTCAACCGCCCGGTGCTGGTGACCACACCGCACACGCCGACGATGCGGCCCAGCGTCATTCGACCCGGCTACAACGAAGCCAATCTGCTGGAACGCGTGGATGCCAACCTGCGCGGTGCCCTGTCCAACGGCCAACTCGAATGGACTCCCTTTGTCATCAACATCGACTACGACGCCAAAGGCCAGCGACAGCGCATCGACTACGGCAACGGCGTGAGCACGTTCTATGACTACGACCCGCTCACCTTCCGACTCGTTCACCTGCTCACCCGGCGCAATGCCATCGCTTTCCCCGGCGACTGCCTGCAGTTCCCTCCGCCCGGCTGGCCCGGCTGCCAGGTGCAGAACCTGCACTATACCTTCGACCCGGTCGGCAACATCACCCACATTCGCGACGACGCCCAGCAGACAGTCTATTTCAGAAACAAGCGAGTTGAGCCGAGCGCTGAATACACGTACGACGCGACCTATCGCCTCATCGAAGCGACCGGCCGCGAGCATCTGGGGCAGACCGGCGGCATTCCGATCCCGCACTCGCACAACGATTCGCCCCGCATCGGGATTGACTGGTCAGCCAACGACGGCCATGCGATGGGCACGTACATTGAGAAATACGTGTACGACGCGGTCGGCAATTTTTTGGAAATGCAGCATCGCGGCAGCGACCCGGTCCATGCCGGCTGGACCCGCACCTACGCCTATGGCGAAACCAGTTTGATTGAAGATGGCACAAGCGGAACCCCGCTCAAGACCAGCAACCGCCTGAGCAGCACGACGGTCGGCAACGGCAACCCGCTCACCGAGAATTACGTTTACGACGCTCACGGCAACATGATCCGCATGCCGCACCTGGGCGGGGCGCATCCCGACCCCAACATGCACTGGAACTACCGGGACCAATTGTGCCAGACCGACCTAGGCGGCGGTGGCACGGCCTACTACGTCTACGACGCCGCCGGTCAGCGCGTACGCAAGGTGTGGGAGAAGTCGACGAACGTCATCGAAGAGCGTATCTACCTGGGCGGCTTCGAGATTTTCCGGCGGCGCCACGGCGCGGGAGCTGTGACGTTGGAGCGAGAGACACTGCATCTCATGGACAATCAGCAGCGCATTGCCCTAGTGGAGATGCGCACTGTCGACACGGCAGGCAACGACCCCGCGCCCCCGCAACTCATCCGCTACCAGTTTGGCAACCACCTCGGCTCGGCCAGTCTGGAGTTGGACGATCAGTCGCAGATCATCTCCTACGAGGAGTACACGCCCTACGGCAGCACGTCGTACCAAGCGGTACGTAACCAGACTGAAACGCCGAAACGCTACCGCTACACGGGCAAGGAGCGAGATGAGGAGAGTGGATTAAGTTATCACAGCGCCAGATATTTCTCAGCATGGCTTTCCAGATGGATAAACTGTGATCCTATTGATTTGAACGGAGGGATTAACGTCTATGCTTATTGCTCAAGTAATCCATTGACAAATAAGGATGTATCTGGACTCGATGAGATCAAGTATGATGACATTGCCAAAGCAAAACCGGGGGATACGTATCAAGGATTGACATTGGGAAGTGACAAGATATGGTCCCTTCCACAAATTGATGTTGTAGCCGATCGTTCTATTACTTCAAGAATAGTAATGCAACCAGATGCGACTCGGGTAGTCATGCCTTTCATCGCTTCCCCTAATTATGGAGTACTTACTCAACAGACGGCACCGAGCGTATCTGGACCGCGTTTAGATGAAGTGGTGGACAACACTCTCAACGTGGCGGGGATAGCAACAGATGCATTCGAATCTGTTGCCCAGCAGATGGCTGACAATTACACGGTTGGCTCGAATGATATATTTTATATCAAACGCCCAAGAAAAGGTTGCTTTAACGGTAACAAAACTGTAACGATTACCGACATGCTCGAAGGCTTTGCTAAGGGTGCTAAAACTATTGCAAATGTGGTAGATAACTTTCAGCTAGCAAAAGATGTGTATGATTTAGCGACCATTGATCCCTTCAGTCCTAATAGCGTAAAAGAAGGTCGAGAAGCTGCTGTCAGATTTATTGTTGATTTCGGATTAACGAAAGTCAATCCGGCCATTTCCCTGACGGTCGGTTTTGGACAGCTTGTGATGAGTACAGATGAGTACGCAAGGACAAGGCTCGGGGACATAAACTTTAAGATCGCGCGGATCAAGGACAAATGGAAAGACGAGCCGTACCTTGTGCATCTCGATCCCGAATGGGATGAATTGCATACTCAACAAAGCGCGATGTTGGAGAGACTCCATCCGAATGTGGGAGCTCCTATCCATATCTCGGACGAACCGCCAAGACAGTTTTTCTTCAAGCAGAGGTAAGAAGTGCCGACGATTGTGCCGGCTACCGAGCGCGCTGCGATTCTGGTCGGACAGGGCGGCAAGGGAACGCAACCCATATGCGTTGCGATGCTCGGCGAACGGCTAGAACTTATCGAACGGGAACGCGAACTTTACCTGCTGTTGTAGCGGCCAACGACACTGGAGGATCAGACCATGAACAAAATCACATTTCCCTTGAAGCAGCAGATGCAAGGCGCGGCCGTGCGCGACTTACAGGATGGGTTGCAATTGCTGCTCGATCGAGGCGTCCTGCTTCGGGATGACGAAGCCGCGCGACGGGAACTGTCGGCGGGTTTGAAAACCGAACGCCAAGGGCAAACCTACGGCAGCGCTACGAGCAAGCTGGTAAGCGCTTTCCAGGATGAGCGCAAGTTGAAACGTACTCGTGAAGTCGATGAGGCCACGGCGAATGCTTTGAACGGACTGCTGCAACAGTCTGAATTGGTTCCTGCGGTATTCGTGTCACCGCTGCATGAGGGAGCGGAAGGTCCGGACGTCGCGCTGGTTCATGAGATCCTCACCGGCCTCGGGCTTGTCGTGGCGCCCAATGAGCTACGGGACAACCGCTACGGAAAGAGCACGGCCCAGGCTGTTTCAGCCTGGCAAAAACAACGAGAGATGCCCTCAACCGGCGCAATGGAACTCGACTCACTGAAGCGACTGTGGACCGAAGGGCGCGATATTCCCCGCGTTGTCCGCGGCGTCGTCAGTCTCGGTGACGGAACCCCCGTGCAGAATCTGGTCGTGATTGCCGTCGATCGAGACTTTCGCGCCGAGCAGACGCTCGGAGAAGCAGCCACCGATCGCAGCGGCCGCTATCGAATCGTCTATCTCACCGCCGCGTTCGCCCGCGCGGAAAAGAGCGCAGCGGACCTCGGTGTCAGGGTCTTCGCGGCCGACAGAAAGACGCTCCTCTCTGCGCCCACTAGCCGCGATCTCATCATGAATGCGCCGCGCGAAACAGTCATCGATGTTACGGTGACGCTGCCGCCGGGAGCGATCCCGAGCGAGTTCGAGCGGATCGCGAACGAGCTTCGTCCTCTGATCCGCGATGTGCCCGTCGGCGACGTGGCAAAGTCAGCCGGTTCTGACGAGGGGGACTTCCTTGCCCGCGAAGCCGGCTTCGACGAAGCACGCATCGCTCACTTCGTAGTCGCACACCGGATGGGAGAGCTATCGAAGGTCCGGCCCGATTACTTCTACGCCCTGCTTCGGGAAGACGGGCTCTTTGGGATCGGCCCCAACCGGCCGCGCGCTGTTCAGGCGCCGGTTGGCTTCCACAGCGATAGCCATGCGGTGTTCTTCGAGGCGGTGCTGCTCGACGCCGATCTCGCCAAAACCGCGGTTCGACGGGCTGTCCGCAAGCGGCTCGTGCCACCGTCCGTGGAGAAGGAGGCCGATACGATCAGCAAGGCGCTCCAGCGCTGGCGGAAGGAGGCTCTCGACTACGTAAGGAAGGTGGTACCCCGCAATATCCTTGGCTTGGTCGAGAACCTGATCGAAGCAGGCAAAACCGGGGAAATCCTCGCCTTACTTGGATCGTTCGACGTTGCCGATCTGACCAAACTCTTTGAGCGTCTCGACAGTCGTGGAGTTTTCGCCGCCGCGAGCAAGGAGCAGGCGGAGACGCGCCTCAAACTCGGTGAACTCCTCGGCTTCAACCTTGGGTTAGTCGAGGAAGTCACCGCGAGCCTCGGCGCGACAACCCCCGAAGACGTTCGCAAACTCGCGCGGTTGGAACGTCAGGATTGGACCGACATCATCACCCGCGGCACCGTGCGCGTCAGCCTTGGCGACCAGCCGATTGATCCGGCTCTCGCTCGGCGACAGTCCTCGATCATCGTGCGGCGCTTCGAGAAGAAGTTTCCGACGGCCGCGTTCAGCGCCCAACTCGCACGGCGCAAGCCGCGCGCGATCCCTCATCACGACAAGCTGGTGGAGTTCCTCGAGGCCCACCCCGGACTCGAACTGCGTGAGCACAAGCTCATCCCCTTCCTGAAGACGGCCGGCGTCGATCCGACAAGCGTGGCTCCCGAAGTGATGCGCGGCGTCGAGAAGCTGCAGCGTGTTTTCCAACTCACCGGCGACTATCGCAAAACAGAGGGGCTGCTTGAGGCGGGATACAGCGCCTCGGCCGACATTGTCGATGCAGGTCGGACCCGGTTTGTCGCCGACGCCAAGCGTTCCGCCGGTATGGGCGCGGCCGAGGCAACGCGGGTGTTCCGGGCCGCGGAGAACACGAATCTCGGCGCCATCATGGTGGCGACGAACCTCCGCACCCTCTCGTGGCCAACTGCGCTCGAAGGTGCAACCGCCCAGACCTTCGCCGCGCACATCGGGAAAATCGTTGCCGAACAGCCCGATCTCAAGGCGCTCTTCGGCTCGACGGGCGTCTGCGAGTGCCGGCATTGCCGTTCGATTTACGGGCCAGCAGCTTACTTTGCCGACGTGATGCGCTTCCTGCGCAACCGCCTGGTCAAGAACACCACCCTGCCGCCCGGGCCAAGTACGAAGACGGCGAAGGACATTCTGTTTTCGCGGCGGCCAGACCTGGGGGAGATTGACCTTAACTGCGACAACGCACTCGTGGAAGTTCCGCACATCGACATCGTCTGCGAGTTACTCGAAGAAGCAGTGGCTCCCGATATCGGATTCACTTTCAACGGCAACGTGGCGAGCGGGACCGCACCGGCACCCCTGCTTGCGGCTGTTCGAGCGACGGGTTTTGAGATCAGCGATGCGGCCGTGGTCTACGGCCCGTACGCCACCAATCGGTTCATGCTGCGCGACAAGACGATTACGATCGCGGTGGACGGTCCGGGACCGAATTGGACGCTCCGCCGCCTGCGGCAAACGCACGGTTCTGCCGAGGAACGCGCTGCATCGCCCGAGTATGTCAATGCGGCGGCCTACACAATCATCGCCGGCGGGAAGGCGGCCTTCGGCCTCCCCTTCGACCTGTTCCACACCGAGACTCGCGCGTTCCTGTCCGCCGCGGGCATCGACCGCGCCGAACTCATGGAGGCGCTGCCGGACGGCGGTGCGACGCCGGCAGAGGTGTTCGCGTCGGAGGACGCGATCGCCGGCGAAACGCTCGGCCTGTCGGCTGGCGAACGCCAGCTGATCTTCGCTCCATCGGTCGTCGATCAGCCGGCGATCTGGGCAGTGCCTGGCCCGACAGCGGCGCTGGCGATGAAGAAGCTCGATGTGTTCACGCAGCGGACGGGTTTCGAGTACCGTGACGTGGAACGACTGATCACAGGGTCATACGTCCGCAAGCTCATCAATTTGTTTGTGCGTCACCTCGACAACACTTGCAATCTGTCGGACAAAGAGATCGTCAACCTGGACGATGACGTTCTCGACCGTATGCATCGAGTGCTCCGGCTCGCTCGCAAAACCGGGCTTGCGGCGCGCGACATCGACCGGCTCGCCGCCGGGTCGAAGCTGGGAGCCGGCGATCTCGAAAGTACCGCCCTACGGTCGCTCGCCCACCTGGTGCGATTGTCGGCCGATTTGCATGTCGAAGTGGGCCGCCTGATCACCTGGCTCGACGTGATTCCCACCGACGGCGAGCCGTCCGACCACGCGCGGTTCTTCCAGAATCCGGCAGCCACGGGGTTGCTCGACGTTCAGGCCGATGGCCGTTCGGGTCTCACGCCGGAAGCCATCCGGAAGAATGAAGCGGATGAAGCAGCGGTCGTCGGAAGCGGCCGGCGGCTCGCCGCGGTCGCGTCCGATCTCGCCGTTGCTTTCGGCGTTGGTTCGGCTGATCTCCAACTCCTTTTGGAACGTCTCGATGAGGTCACCCTATTGGGGCCGAACCCACCACTGACATTTGGGCCGAACCCACCACTGACTTTCCGCGCTCTCGCAGCGCTCCATGGCCGGATCGGCCTCGCCCGAGCGCTGGGCCTGAAGGTCGCCGCTGTCGTTGGGTTGGAGAGACTGTTGAGCACCGATCCACTCGCCGGCTCATCCAGTCTTCGCGATTTCGTCAAGGCGGCGCGCGCCGTTGAGAAGGCGGGAGTCGGCGTGGCAGACCTTGAATACCGGCTCGCGCGCAGGGCCGCCGATCTCGCGAACCGGGATCTTGCCGACACCGCCATTCTCCCCGTGCTACAGGCCATTCACGCGGGCTTCATCGCAGCGGCCGAGGTAAACCGGTCGCCATACGACGACAGCCTCACGGCGATCGAGCAGATTGTCGCATTCGAAGCGTTATTGCAGCGTCAGCCCGGCCTCGACGCCAAAGCGATCGCCTGTCTTGCCGACATAATCCGCCTCGAGATGATTGACACAGGTGCCAGGGCAAAGGCGAAGGCCGTTTTCGATCCGCCGAATGGCGGGCTTCGAGGTCTCGTCAATGGGCCAGCGATCCAAGTGGCAATTGACGCCATAGCAACAGCGATCAAGTACGATCTCGGTCTTCCAAGCTCGGACCAGATTGGTGACTTTCAGTTGCTGTTGCAGCACGTCGGTGCCTTTCAAAACCTAATCGCCCAGCCGCAGCCAACCCTGGACAGCACCTCAATTGCCATCGTGGTCAACATCGTTGACATCGTTGGTCACCCGACTCCCAGCGAAGCTGACCGCGACGCCGCGATGTCCGTTGTCGACGGTCCGCTTGTTGGCCTCGTCGACCGGGTTTCGATGAAGGCTGCAATCTACGCGGTGACCGACACACCCACGGATGACGTGACGCGGAAGACGGTGATGCACCTCGTCATGAGCAGCACTGCGGCGGTGCTGCGGAAGAAAGTGCTTAGCCTTATCATGCAAGGCCTAACGGACGCTGCCCTGCAGGCCGCCGCCTTCGAAGTCGCGAATGCCGCATTGGCATCGCTCCTCCGCGTGCCGACCGAGCTTTCGGCCGTCATCATTCGCGGAGCACACTTACGACTGCTCGCGAGCGGAGTCGCGACACCTCTGACCGATCTTCTCACGACAGGACCGATTGCCGACGACAATGTTGTCCTGTCGCTCGCGAACACGCCCGATCTCTATCGCGCTGTCCGTCTAGCCAACGCGGTCGTTGGGCTGATTGCTCCGTTTGATCCAAGCGCGGAGACTGTCGCGTTCATGTTCGACAACGCGGTCGGGCTAAACTGGCTCGCGCTCGATGACGCCCCGTTCGAGACAGGTTCTTTTCCGATCGCACTCTCCCGGTGGTTCGAACTCGCCGATGCATTTGCTCTGTTCACGGAATTTCCCGCCGTGCCTCGGCCAGGTCAACCGGGGCAGACGGTGTCCGCGGTGTCAGTGTTCTCATTGGCGTCTGGAGGCGGAGCGAAACCCGCGTTGCTCGACGAGTTGGCCGCTCTCACCGGCTGGAAACGCGACCTCGTTGAGGATGCCGATTCGCAACTCGGCCTTGCCGTGGCCGATTACCGCGCTCCGAGCCGTTGGCGGGCGATCGGTCGGGCTGTGGCGTTCCTGAATACGCTCGGCGTGCCGCTGACCGAAGCGGTCGCGTACATCGAAGAAACGCTCACCGACGCCGATCGACGCAACGCCCGCCGCATGCTTCGTACCCGGTATCCCGACGCCGACTGGCTGGGTGCACTGAAAGCCATCATGGACCCGATCCGCGAGCAGAAGCGCGACGCCCTTGTGGCGCAGCTTCTGGCTTCGAACCCCGGCCTCACCTCCAAGGCCGATCTCTACGATCACTTCCTCACCGACACCGAGTGGTCGGCGAAGATGCCTTCGTCGCGGCTCGTGCATGCGCATGGAACCCTGCAGCTTTTCATGCAGCGCTGCATCGCCGGGCTGGAGCCCAAGGCAACCGCCGATCTCGAAGGCGATCTCGACTGGCGTTGGTGGGAGTGGATGAAGAACTACCGTGTTTGGGAAGTCAACCGGAAGGTCTTTGTCGAGGCTCAGTACTATCTCCGCCCAGAGTGGCGGGACGACAAGACGGAACCATTCGCCGACATGGAAGGGGCGTTACTGCAGAACGAAATCAACGAGGAAAATATCAACGCTGCATTCGAAGGCTACCTCGATCGTCTCGATCAGATCGCTTTCCTTGACGTGTTGGCCGCCTGCTACGACTTCGACCGGGAAGACCTGCATGTCTTCGCCTGCACGAAGGGCGGCGATCCGCGATCGTATTTTCACCGCGTGCTCCAGCGCGAGCGCGTCTGGACGCCTTGGACGAAGATCGATCTCGACATTGCGGGAGAGCATCTTGTCGCCTTCTTCCGCAACAAGCGGCTGTACCTTGCTTGGGCGACTTTTATCGAGAAGGGGAACGACCAGCAGAATGTCACGTACCCAGACCCGAGTGATAACAGAATGCCCCCGGCGGAGCGGCGGACGGAGATCCGTCTCGCTATCAGCGAATACACCGGCAAAAAGTGGCTACCGCGGCGACTATCGGAAGGCACCCTGTTTACCGATTGGAAAGCTGAATCGCTCGACCCAAAGCAACTCTTCCTCACGGTCACGCCGGATCCCGGGCGATTCACTGTCGATATTTACTCCAGGACAGGCAACCGCTTGATCCGGCGCGTTGGCTACTTTTTGCTGACAGGCTGCAAGGGATATCCCGAGGCGGTGTCGGATGGCAAGTCCGGGTTGATGAGATACCTACCCCACTTCAAGGATGCCAACCTGAGCGGTCAACGCATCGTCGAGGAGAATCGGGACCAAGATGACGAGCTGGCGATATCGAGCGCGACGAATGGCTCCGGTTTTCAGACGCTGTTCGGCTTGACGCCGGGAATTTTCCGGGTCACCTATCCATTCCAAGCGTCCGAATTCGATCGCCTGATGTCAGCCTTTATCAACGGCGCTAGTGGGTCGAACTCGCGCGAATTAATCTACCTCGTGTTCGGCACGCTGATGCCATTCTTCTTCGAGGACAACCAGCGCGGCTACGTCTTGATCCCGGGCTTTTATGGAGGTTTCGATGAACGGACGGGAACTTGGCGGACGACGAAGACTTTCTCGAATGCGCGCCGGTTGTTCGTGGACGTAATCGCGCTCATCACCAAGTATCTGCGACTACTCGCCACAGCTCCGACACCCGCCGAAAAGAATGCCGTGCTCGACAGGCTTGCGGCCGACCCCGAATTTGCACGGATCCTGGCCGAGATCGACAGCTACCGTCACACGCAGTTCGGCATTGTCGTCCGCAACTTCTATCACCCGCTCGCCTGCCGCCTGCGCGAACGGTTCTTCGAGGGTGGCGTGCCGACCCTACTCGCGCGCGCGACTCAACTCGAAGTGGGCCCGTTTCGCTTTGAGAATCCGGTCACTGGGCACGCTCCCGCCCCCCTCATTCTAAAGCCCTATCCGCGGGAGGAGCTGGAGTTCGGCCGCGAGAGCGCCTATGGCGCCTACAACTGGGAACTCGTGTTTCACGGCCCCCACCTCATCGCCAGCAAGCTGATGGAGGAAGAACGATTCGACGACGCTGAAACCTGGCTGCGCTACATTTTCGATCCGCTGGGCTCTTCCACCGACCCTGCGCCCCGGCGCTACTGGAATACCAAGCCATTCTATTTACGGGATCCTTCCGAATACGGCGATCAACTCGTGACCGCAATCATGGACCGGCTGGCGCGCGACCCGAACGGCGTTACCGAAACCGAGCTCGCCGACGCAATCCTGGACTGGCGCCGCAACCCCTTGAAACCCTACCTGGTCGCGCGGTCCCGAAGGGTTGTGTTCCAGCAGGCTATTGTCGACCTGACGATCCGGCTTTTCATCGGGCGCGGCGACCAGTACTTCCGGCGCGATCAGCTCGAAGATCTGGTCATGGCTTCGCTCGACTATTCGCGGGCAGAGCGTCTCTTGGGGCCGAGACCCAAGCTTGTGCCGCCCGCTGTGGGTACGCCATCCGAGACGTACAACCAACTCGAAGCGAAGCTTGATCTTTTCGGCAACACTCTGCGGAAGATTGAGAACTTGCTGCCGGATCTGTCGGCTCTGCCGCATGGGGGCGCGGAGTTGCCTCCTCCTCCGCTCGCGCTCGAAAGTCTGTACTTCTGCATCCCACCGAGTGAAAAGCTGTTCACTTTGTGGGATCTTCTCGAAGAGCGTCAGTTCAATCTCCGCAACAGCCGGACCATCGACGGCGTCGAGCGCTCGTTGTCACTGTTTGCGCCACCACTCTCGGTCGAGGAGCTGATTAAAGCCTCGGCTGCGGGGCTGTCCTTGTCGGCGATTCTGGCGGGTATGAGTGCACCCAGACCGCCCTATCGGTTCCGTATCATGGTGCGTCATGCCATCGAACTGGCGGATGTCGCGAGTGGATTCAGCCGGGAGCTGGAGCAAGCACTTTCAAGCCGGGACGCCGAGGGGCTATCGCGGCTCAAGGCTGAGCAGGAGATTCGCTTCCTCAAGGAGCAGACCAACCTGCTCAAGGAAGAAATCAAGGTCGCAGGCCAGAGTCTGGAGAGCGCCAAGAAGATGAAGCAGATCCATCAGGAGACGCAGAGTTTCTACGCCGGACGTCCCCGTATGAATGATTTCGAAATCGCTGCCAACCTGTCCTATGGGGTTTCCTTTGGTCTTCAGGCGGTGTTGGCGATTGGACACCTGGCTGCGGGGGGACTTTCACTCATACCACACTTCACGCTCGGCGCGGCCGGCATGGGAGGAACCCCGACAGTTCACGCAAAATTTGGCGGCGACAACCTCTGCCACTCTGCAGGCGAACTGATGGTGGGTACTGTGAGTTCACTGGCGGCCGCATTCGACAAGGCTGGCAGCATGCTTGAACACCAGGGCAACTATGAGATTCGCAAGGAGGATTGGAAACACGCCGCCGACACCGCACAGCGCGAGATGGAGCGGGCTGACATCGAAATCACCATTGCGGGAATCCGTGAGACGATTGCCAGGGAGCAGTTGCGCTTGCACGGCGTGAAGCAACAACAAGTGGCCGCGGAGGAGACGTATCTCAGAACCAAGTTCACGAACCGCGAACTCTTCGAGTGGCTTGCCCAGGAGCTGCGAGGCCTGTCCAAGCAGATGTTCAACCTTGCCTTCGAGGCGGCGAAGTCGGCAGAGCGCTGTTATAACTTTGAGCTCGGCGCGACCGAGTCATTCGTTCGCCCAGGTCAGTGGAACGACACACGTCGCGGCCTGCTCGCGGCCGAGAATCTGATTACTGATCTGCGGCGTATGGACAGCACCTATCTCAAGCGCAACGTCCGTGAGCGCGAGATCACGAAGCACTTGTCTCTCGCACGGCTCGATCCCATCGCCCTGATCGAGCTGCGCACGACGGGGCGCTGCGTGATTCAGGTTCCGGAGGCGGTGTTCGACCTCGAACATCCCGGTCACTATTTCCGCCGGATCAAGGCCCTGAGCATCTCGGTGCCCTGCGTGGCGGGACCGTACGCTGCGGTTCCCCTGAAGCTGACGCAAACCTCCAATCGCGTGCGCGTTGAGACCACGCGTAATGCGGGGGCGGCGTCAGACGCCGACGCCTACGCGGAGGATCCGGGTGCTGACACGCGATTCCGGTACAACGTCGGCTCGATTCAGTCAATTGCGACGAGCCGCGGCGACGACGATAGTGGGCTCTTTTCGCTCGACCTCGGTGACGAACGTTACCTCCCCTTCGAGGGCAGCGGTTTGTGCGGCACCTTTGTTGTGGAACTACCCCAGATGCTGCGGCCATTCGACTATGGCACCATCTCCGATGTTGTGCTGAACTTGCGTTATACCGCCCGGGACGGCGGCGGCGGCTTCAGGACGATGGTCGCGAATGGCGTACGCGAGCGATTGAACGAGATGGCCCTCAAGACTGGACGTATCGGCCTGTTCCAGGCGTTCGATTTGCGGCGGGACCGCCCCGATGCGTGGCACAAGCTCATCACAACAGGCAATACCACGCTGACGATCTCCGCCGACGATCTTCCTTACTTCACCAGCTCGCGGGCGATTGCGATCAACGCCTCGCGGATGCTCGCGCGGATTAAGGGCACGTCAGGAAATTACGCGCTCACCGTAGGTGGTGCGGCAGTGACGTTGACTGCACCGGCAGAAGTTGAGCTTGGCGGCCTCCTGTCGAGCAGTGCTCTGGGAGTGGCCCTAGATGTCCCGCTGACGATCGCTGCGGCGATGCCGAACAAGCTCGACGAGATGATTCTTGTCGTCAACTATGAGCTCAACCCATGATGAGGTCGCTTGTCGGAAACGGCACGCCACCGAGCCAAATCGGGAACGACGCGAAACCGGCAGTTCCAGGAATCTTAACTCGCTCGTGTTCCTGCATCCTGATTCCGAATCAAGTAGTTCTTGATCGTCCAATTGGGACACCACATCTTCGCGTCCAAATCGCCAAGGTGACACGGGCTCCACGGAGATCACCGGTTGGTGTTGCCGCTGGAAGCGTTGGACTTGGCGGTTGATGTACTCGAACTGGGCATTCCGGTCGGGATGAGTGGTGCCTTCCCGCGTCCTGCGATTGGCCTGCAGGCTGTAACCCAACTCGTGCAGCAGGTCGGCCACCTTCTGTCGTCCAATGGAGAAGCCTTGCCGCTGGAGTTCGACCGCCAATCGTCGCACACTCTTGCAGGTCCATCGCAAGGGAGATTCGGGATCGCTGCGCGCGGTCGGTTCGACCAAACCATCCAACTCATCCTTCAAAGTCGGTTGCAGTACCGTCAGGCGTTTGCGGCCACCACCGGGACGACGGATGTGGCAGGTGGGAAGCGCGTCGGCGGCCTCCAACTCGCACAGTCCCACATGGATCGCCCGCCGCGAAATGCCCGTGGCCCGCGCCACCAACGACACGCCTCCATAACCGGCGGTCTTCGCCTCGGCGGCTGCCCACAGCCGCCGCTGCCGTTCGTTCAACATCGTTTCCACGTCGGCAGATCGCCGCCGTACTGCCGCTTCCATGCTGTTTGTGCGCATGGGTTCGGCTTACACAATGCCGCCAAAAGTTGTAACACTTGTTTCTGGACAGTTCCTAACTCTCAACCAGGTGTCGGTCACGTCGCATTTGAGGCGACCGAATGCGTGTCTCCCGCGTCGCACTTTTCCTGTGGGACGTGTCTCTGGCGTCGCATTCAATCGCCGAGGCGATTCTTGCAAGTCCCCAAAAGGACTCGCGAATTCACCGATTTGGCTGCGGCCGTTTCTCCTGCCAAAGTACATTGGTACAAAGTACATTGGAAAACAAAGGGAGCACTGCTTTGAAAACTTCAGAAGGAGTTCTTCAGGAAATCACCCGCGCGCTCCAGTCCTCGTTTTGATTTCGGCTGAGAAGTTGGCTTCGCGGGCACTTCTTGTTCCGCTCGTTTCGCTCCGAAGACTTCATCGATCAGCCGGGAGAAGAATTGGCGACTCTCCACCGATGGCTCCTGTTGTTGCTGTTCCGCTTTGCGAACCGCATACCACCAATCCGGGGGAGTTCTTGTCCCTTCCGCCGCCTTGCCGAGTGAATCCACGAGATAGGCCATCGGACTCTTGTGGAAGTAGTTTTTGCCAAAGTGTTCCAGAGCCGCTTGGGTAATGTCGATCCACTCGGCTACTAGGCGTCCCGGATAACGACGCACGAGCCGGATAGCTCCCGGCGTATCGAACCCCAATGCCAATAAACCTTCCAGCAGCGGAGATTGCTCGGCATTGGGCTGAAACTTCTCTCGGGCTGTTGAGGTGGTCAGATTCACACCGCGTTCAAAGGAGACCGAAAATCGCCCTAGTGCGTCATCCAGTCTTAATTACGGGGTACAATCGCTTCAGCTTCGTGCGGGCGTCGGTGATCTTGAATTGCCAATCGACGCCGCGTTGTTTGGCGTTGGTCTTGTCGGCCCAGGTTTTGATCTCACTTTGCAGCAAC
>JANODP010000343.1:0-11487 GCA_031412755.1 Schlesneria sp.
ACGTCGGGTTCGATCCAGTTTCGCGGTCAGGAGCTGACCCGGATGAAGGAAAACCAGATCGTGCAGACCGGCGTCGGCCGCAAGTTCCAGACGCCATCGGTGTTCGTCGATCTCACGGTGTTCGAGAATCTGGAGATTTCGTTTCCGCGCGGCCGCACCGTGTTCGGTTCGCTCGCCTTCAAGCGCGACGCCGCGGTGCGCGACCGCGTCGAGGAAGTCGCCGAGATGATTTTCCTGAAGGATCGCCTCCACACCTATGCCGATGAACTCAGCCACGGCGAGAACTGTTTGATGAGCCGACTTGCGTTCCCCGTCCAGACACTTCACTTCAACCAAATTGGCCTCATCGGCATCGGCAATTTCACGAAGGATTTTTTCGTTTGTTCGCGGACCGTGTCCGAGGTAGTCCCTCAACATGAGTCCCGGTCGTTGCAGATTGTCCAACCACACGTCGGATGTAGTCGCCGGCTGGCGAATTGCCGTGATTGCCTTCTCAAGTTTCGCATGAACAGCCTTCACTCGATTGCCAAACTGCTGAACCTCATCCAACCGCACAACGCAGAACGGTTCATCCGAACGCTGTTCGCCGTTCGCTTCGGTCTCATTCTTCGGCACGTCAGCAGCGTCATCGCCCGCCCTTGGCACGTCCGCCTTACACGGCGCGGGCAGCCATTGGAACCGGTTTGCCATCAGGTCGAGTTCGCGTTCCAACTCGTCCCAATTCACTTCCTGCGGTCGCTGCCATGCTCGCCCTGACATCTCTCGACACTTGGCCAACTCATCGGGGAGCAACGCCGAAGCGTAATGCCGCACGATGTCCGCGTAGCCGGTCCAGTGATTCCACGCTCCTTCGTGAATGCGAAGCGTGCGACATTCGCGCTTGAAGTCGGCCACGTCCTCATTGCTGCCGCTTGTTGATTGTTCGGAGCGGCGGAGCAGGTAACTTCGGGCTCGATCAACGCTCTGCTGATGTCTCACGTTCTCGTTGTGGCAGTCTCGCAACAACCTCGCCACGATTTGCGCCTTGTCAGCAACGGCCGCCAGATCGACCGGCTGAGCCTTTGCCGGATTGCTGGCCACGATTCCCAGCCCCCCTTGATTTGGGTTTCGCATCGCGTCCACCCATTTGCGGAGCGGGTCATTCACAACAGCCATGATGCCGGTCGGAAGCCAGAACTGTTGCGTGTGCGAAAACAGCCACGCCGATAGCCCCCCATCACCGGCATCGGCATCAAATTGAGCGGACACCAAATCGCAGGACTCACGCCACAGTGACAAGCATTCGTCGCCCGGCCACTCTTCATTCGGTGGCCACGTATCCGAGACGAACGGCTTTCCATCTGGCTCGCCGTGAGCGTCCACGGCCTGCGACATGTAGAGCAGCTCGATTTCCGATTCCGGCTGCAACGATTCCAACCGAGACACAGCCGCGGCGCGGCGAGACTCCGTTTCCGTGGACATGACAAGGATTCCTATTTCGCGTTGAACGGGCCGCTCGGCGCGGAGCGGGGAAATAGGAACCCACGTCAACGCGCCGAGCCGATTTCATCGCGAACAGGTGGCCACCCATTCGCGAACCCGATGGCATCATTTCAACCGGCTTTGCGATTGAACTCAACCAACATTTGCCGATACCGCGTCCGCCTTGCCGCAGAGTCTCGCCAATGCCGACACGTAGGCTTCCGCCAGTGCGCGGCCTTCGCCGGTCAACAGAACGTGCGTCGTGGCGCAACCCCACGTCGCGCCCAACGTCACCAGCCCGTCGCGTTTGAGTCCCGCCAATCCGCGTTTGCGGGCTTGCCGGTTGGCCGGTGACGTGCCAATCCAGTCGCCACGGATTCGGACACCCAACCCGTCTCGCAAATCCTTGATGGCCGTGATGCGTTCAACCCATTCCCCCGGAGAGTCTCGGGAAAAGTCGCGACGGTCCGACAGTCCCTCGATGCGAATCGTCTCCGCCAGAATCTCCACCAACAGGATTCGCTCGTTCGGTGTCACAGTTCGCCCTTTCGTTTCATGGCGTGTCACAACGCAAGTCTTTCACGTAAGACGGTGGCGTTGTATGTGGTATCGGTGGCTTGATCGTTCGGAAGAACCTATCGAAATCCGCCCGAGTCACGTCAAACGTGGTCCGTCGTTGGTGTCGTGGCCGTTTGCGAACTCGTCCGATTCCAGCCGTCGCCGGAGTGCCGTCAACACGCTGCGGACGTGACGATCCGATTCACTTCGCACGAACTCCCGCAGTTCCGGCGGCGAGGGTGTCGCCAGCATCTCGGGCAGACTCATCACCCCTTCGCGCAGTTGGATCAACGCCGTTGCCGCCCACAGTTCCACTTCGGCCCGTTCGACGAGTTCGCCGCTCGTCGCTTTGTTCTCCAGTTCCTTCGCTTGAGCTTGTGCGGTCTTCAGCCGAATCTCGACGGCCCGCAATTCCTCGCTCAACCCCGTCCGTTCGGTTCGCCTCGCTCGCCATTGAGCGATGGCCGACAAGTCCCACCGCCCCGGCGCACCCGGCATCGGATCGGCCCCCGTTCGCCAACCGCGGGGCGTGTCGGGATGAACTCCGAAGAATCCCGCCACCGCTTCCAACGTCGGGACGATCCAATCTGTTGTGAGCCGTTCCTTCACCGTCGAATTCTTCGGCATGGTTTGTCCTCATTCCGTGGTGTGGTCCGACTTCGCAAAACTCGGGACAGACACAACGCCCGCCCCACGGGAACACCCGCGACCCACCCGCCCCCCGTCGGAGTACCTTCGATGCCCCCCCCTGCTCATTTGTGAAAACCCGGGCATTTGCACGCTTGCCGAGCGGGATGATTTGGGGGAACTCCCCCCGCCACAAAATGACGGGCGTCTGGTCATCCCGCCCCGCGGCAGCCCTTCAACAGCCGTCGCACCGCTTCGGCTCGTTCCTCATCCGAGAGCGGCAGCATGGCGAGCATCTTGAGCGCGGCGGCGAAGTCCGTCTCGACCGGCTCGGGCTTCACTTCGGCGGGTGTCTCGACAGCCCGCACGGAAGCGGCATCCGCCCCCCGTTTCCGTCGCTTTTCCGGCTTGCTGGTACAAGCGGTGGTACAAGCGCCGGAATCCGTCGCCGCAACTGCTGACAGGTTCCCACTTGGAACCCCGTCCCGCTGGCTTTGCAAGCCTGAGGTTGCGAGTTCGATCCTCGTCGTCTCCACTCGAAAAGCCTTGCCCGCAAACACTGCGGGCAAGGCTTTTTTCGTTGGGTTTCGCGCCGTAGAAATTGAGATCAACCCGGCGGCGAATCGCGGCCTTCAGGCGTTGGCCGCGAGTTGCTGCATGCGATCGGCAATGGCCCGCTTCAAAAGTTCGAAATTGTTGGCTTCGACGATCTGCGGAGTGCGTGCATTCATGTCAGCGAGGATCGTAAAGAGCTTGTCGCCAGCCTGAGCGATGTCGCGCAGTTTCTCTCGCTCTTTCAAGCTCCCGTCAATCGAGACGCCATTCAGGCCCACTTTTTCGATCAGGGCATGCAGACGGTTGTATTCCTCCTGCCAGTGAGCCACGTAGGCGAGCCGATCCGCGGCGCTGTGGATCTTCGCGTCGGACAGGACGACGGGACAGACTCGTTTCCGGAAGTCGCGGTTTCGATCGACTTCGAGCACTTCGTACATGCAGAAGGTGGAGCGGAGTGATTTGTCGCTCACGACGACGATGATGCACGCTCCGCGCCCGATCTCCTGCATGAACTCGGTGATGCTTCCCTGATAGCCCAGATGATGTTTGTCGCGTCGAACGTCATAGCCGTCCGCCGTGAGCGACCCACAGAGCCGCTCGACGATGTCCTCACGGCTTTCCGGGCCGGTTTCATGCGGGTCGCCCCACGCGTACGAGACGTAGACCGCTTGACGGGTGTCGGTCGCGGCCGGTTCTGTGCGTGCCGCTGCGGTCGGTCCCGGTTCGCGCGGTGAGAATCGCTTCGGAGGATCGCCCTCGTCACGGAACGAGCTGCGATCGCGGCGGACACCTTCTAGCAGTTCGCGCACGGTGTAGGGTCGTTCGGCGTCCTCGGGATCAAACTCGTGATCCAGTCCGTAACGGGCTTCGAGTTTCAACAGATGTTCGTAGCTGACCGCCTTGTCCGGCTCTTCCGGCAGCGGGACGACGGGTCTCGGTTCCGTGCCGGGATTGCGGGCGTGGACCTCATCCAGATCATCAAGGACCACATTCAGCGCGGATCGTTGGCGGGTGGCCGGTCCCGCCACGGCGATCTCCATCCGGCGACGGTCCCGGTCGGCGCGCACGAGGATCTGACAGTCGGCGGCGCCGAGCACCACGCCGGTTCGCCAGCGGGTCGGATTGCGGGTCAGGTTGCGGTGTGCCTGCACGATGAATCGCGGCATCAGGCCGGGAGGGAGGAATTCGTACTGGATCCGAAACTTCAACGACTCTGCCGGCCACGCACCGTACTCCGGCTCGTTCGAGGGGAGTGCTTCGGGGATCAGATAACGCTCACCACGACCGCGAACACCCGGCAGTTTGAAACAGAGGCCGATGTCGTCGTCCTGCATCATGTCGAGGATGAACTCGTACCATTGCGACGGATACAGTCCGGGGTCGAGCAACTCGGGGAGTTGGTCGCGTCCGAACTCGCCCCCCTGATCGCGGACCTTCGGACTGTTGAGCAGGGTATAGATGGCCCCGGTCAGCCAGTTGGGATCGAGCAGCGTGATCTCGCGCCGCACGGCGTGAGCGTCCCGTTCCAGACCGTGCGCGACGACGGCTCCCAAGTCATTCAACAGCCGCAGCAGCGCCCGCTGCTCGGCCTCGTCGGTGATGAGATCACTGTTGTTCTTCGCCGCACCCTCCACCGGTTGCTCGCAGAACCGCTCGAAGTCCCGCAACTTCAGCACCCTTTCCTGGCGAGCCAGTTCGGCCACCGCCTGCTTTACGCGCAGCCACGAATCGGGAATCGGATCGCGGACGTGTTTCAGCCGCGTGTCGGTGGCCAGTGTCTGGGCGATCAGTTGCCGCAGCACGGCAATGCTGGCGGCGGCGTCCGGACCGGGATCGCACGAGGTCCGGACGAACGCCATGATGCCGGGATACTCTTTTTTCAGTCCGGTCTCGTCGAGCCGCAGCGCGTGGTCCTTGAGATCGCTTTTGTTGACGACCACGATCACCGGCGAGTCGCCTCCCCGGTTATTAATCGTCTTGAGCCAGTCGTAGACCGATCGGTCGTCTTCTCGCCGCGCTTCCAATACCAGCAGGTAAATGCTCCGCTCGGTCAGGAAGAAGCGGTGCGTGCCATGCATGATCTCCTGCCCGCCGAAGTCCCAGACGTGGAGCGTCACCGCCGAACCGTCCGCCTTCCAGTCCTTCGTTTCGATCTTCTCGCGAATGGCCGCCCCGGGAGTTTTCGGCTCATTCGGGTTCCGCGGCGTTCCATCGACGAGATAGCGGATCAACGATGTCTTGCCGACCGCTTCATTCCCAACGACCAGCAACTTGGCTTCGTTGAGCGGCTCCAAGGTCTGTTGTTGCTGCCCATCGCGATACCGCCGATAAGCCGCCAGGATCGCCTGCGCATCGGTCGAGTTGATCACCTCCTCCGGCAGCAAGGTCGTCAGATCGCCATTCGCTCTGAGATCCAGATATTTGAGCCGATCCGCCGTCGGTGCATCGACCCACGCTTCCATCAGCGAGCGGGCTCCGCCAGCTCCGATGTCGTTGTTGTACAGATCGAGCGAGGTGAGGTTGGTCAGTGCCGCCAGCGCGCGGGCTCCGTCGGCTCCGATGCCGTTGGACCCAAGATTGAGCGCGGTGAGGCTGGTCAGCGCCGACAGCGTGCGGGCGCCGTCGTCTCCGATGCTGTTGGCCGCCAGATTGAGCGAGGTGAGGCGCATCAGCGCCGTGAGCGCGCGGACTCCGTCGTCGCCGATGCTGTTGCTCGTCAGATTGAGCGCGGTGAGGCTGGTCAGCGCCGCCAGCGTGCGGGCTCCGTCGGCTCCCAATCGCTCGTTCAACCAGAACGTGCGGTCGGCGCGCCAGCCATCGCCGATCAAGTAAGCCTTGTAGCCCGAATAGGCTGTCGGACTCAGCAGTGCCAGTTGCGACCACTGCTCGTCCCGGGCGCGGGCGAGGAGTTCGGCGAGTTGACTCGGCGACAGGCGTTCCGGATCGGATGGGGTCGAGGCCACGAGGTGCTCCGTTCTGGGCTGGCAGCGGCCCGAGCCGATACGGGTCGAGGGGTCGCTGGCGTTTCTTATCACGCAGCCAGCGATGGCCGGTCTAGCCATCCGCCACGGCTCGCGCGCGATTATCGTTTGGGGAATGCGACTCTTATACGGAATTGGCAACGACTCCTCTGGTGAGATTGAGAATTTGAGCGTCCGCCCCCCAAGCGATCCTGCAAGACATCCGCACCCTGCTCGATGCATAGGCTGCGGCGCTGCCAAAGTAGCCTTCATCGCTCCGCGTGAAGATAGCCGTGCGCGAGTTCGATGCCGATTTCACAAACCACGTCCGTTGGCACTCGGCTATCTTCACGCGGAGCGATGACGGCTACTTTGAAGACGATCACGCGCGGAGGGTCGCGCCGAGTTGGCTCTGGCAGGTAGCGATGACGGATTGCTGGGCTGCCTCCACTTCGTCGCTGGTCAGGGTTCGCTCGGGTGAGCGGTACAGGAGCGTGACGAGGTAGCTCTTCTTGCCGTCGGGGATCTGCTTCCCTTTGTACTGTTCGCCGAAATCGATCGATTCCAACAGCGGGCCGGCAGCGCTGCGAACGGTCTCTTCGAGGGAACTCCAAGTCACCTGGTCGTCGAGTACGAAGTTCAGGTCGCGCGATGAGCCCTGATACTGCGGCAGCGGCTGGAACTTCGGGACCAGATTGGCGTGAGCCTCCAACACCGAGACATCCAACTCCGCGACCGAGACCGCGTCGCGCAAATCGAGTTGATCCGAGACCGACCGGTCCAACTCACCGAGCCAGCCCCACGACTGGCCGTTCAGGAAGACTTCGGCTCCGCGTCCAGGGATGAACTGCGGCAGGCTCGACGGTTCGCACGTCACTTTCGCGGACGAGTTGATCCGCGCGGCGAGTTGCTCGACGACGCCCTTCAGCTCGGCGAACGGGCGGCCGCTCACGAGGCCGATCAGCATCGGCTCGGACTGCGACTGCGGGAGCGACTTGTCGGTCGAGAGGTAGACGGCGGCGATCTCGAAGAGCTGCGCCCCGAACGAGCCGCGCCGTTCGTTCTCGCGGCGCGAGACCATCAGGCTCGGAATCAGACTGTGCCGCAGCAGGCTTGCCTGACGGAAGTCGGGATGATCGATCGACAGCGGCGGCAACGTGCCGCGCGGATTGAACAGCTTGTGGTCGCGTTCGCTCACCAGCGACAGTGTGATCGCCTCGTAAAAGCCAGACGCGGTGAGAACGTCGCAGACCCGATCGGTCACACGATCCCGCAGCGATTGGGAACTGCGACAGAGCGGCACCGAGACGTCATCGCGAATCTTGTCGTAACCGTGAATGCGCGCGACCTCTTCGATCAGGTCGATCTCGCGAGTCAGATCACGCCGGTTCGACGGCGGGACGAATGTCGCCGTCTCGCTCGTGGCTTCGCCACCGACCGCCTTCAGCCCGAGCGATTGCAGAATGCGTACGGCCTCTTCGCTCGGAATCTTGATGCCGAGAATGCGTTCGATCTGCGCGAACCGCAGCGTGATCGGATCGCACTGTGCGGGAGGCTGCGTCCCCGCGAAGACCGCTCCGTCGAGCAACTCGCCTCCCGCCAGTTCGAGGATCAACTCGCAGCAGCGTCGGCTGGCCCAGTCGGGGCCGTGCGGATCGAGAGCCCGTTCGAAGCGGTACGACGAATCGGAATGCAGCTTGAGCCTGCGCGAGGTCTCGCGAATCGACAGCGGCACGAACAGGGCCGACTCGATGAGGATGTTTTTCGTCGCCGTGGTGATCTCGGTCTCGGCCCCGCCCATGACTCCGGCCAGCGCGACGGGATGGTCGGCATCGGCGATGACGCACATCTCGGGAGTGAGGAGGTACTCCTTGTGGTCGATCGCCTGCAGCTTCTCGCCCGGCTTGGCCCGCCGCACGATGATCTTCTTGCCGTGCAGCCTGTCGAAATCGAAGGCGTGCAACGGCTGACCGCACTCCATCAGGACGTAGTTCGTGATGTCGACGATGTTATTGATCGAGGCGATGCCGACCGTGGCCAGCCGCTGCACCAGCCATGCGGGACTCGACCCGACCTTCGCGCCGCGAACGATCCGCGCCTGATACTGCGAGCAGAGATCGGGGCACTCGATGGCGACCGACGTCACCGCCGACACGGGCGACGTGCCGCTCTTCGGCAACGCGGCGGGAACCTTCAGCGTCTGCCCGAGCAACACCGCCGCCTCGCGCGCGATCCCCAAATGCCCGAGACAATCGGGCCGGTTGCTCGTCACTTCGAGATCAATGCAGGTGTCGCCACCGACCGCATGAAACTCTTCCAGATTCAGCCCCGACATGGTCAGCCGCTCGGTCAACTCCTCGACCGAAACGTCGAGCGTCACGTACTGCCTGAGCCAATCCCAACTGACGAGCATGTCTCACCACCACTCAAAAAAACGTCCTCAATGGTCTCCAACGCGAGGCGGTACTTTAGACGGACACACCCAACGGCGGAAGCGTCTTGTCTCACAGACCGCGAAGCCAGGGCGAGGGGCATCATGGAAAAGCCGCCACGTGACAGCGACAGGCCGCGCCGGCACAACCTCCCAGCATTGCACGATCACACAGAGGTGTTATATCTCCAGCGGTTCACGGTGCGACCTTTCCGAGCGGGGCGGCGTGAGCCCCCCGGCCCTTGGACGCCAGCCTCCCATGCACTCAGGCTTCAACATCCGACAGCATTTGATTGACAGGAATCTGCCATGGCCATCGAACTCAGCCCTCTCGAAGTCCTGGTGCAGTTTCCCGGCGAAGTCGACGCGAGCATCATTGTCAATGCGTTGGAGACGGAAGGGATCAAGGCCGCTCTGACGGGCGTTAACACGGCGTCGTTCCGCGCCGAAGCCCCGGGTCTGGTGAGTGTCATGGTCCGACGGGACGATGTGGATCGCGCCCGACAGGTGTTGGAGGCGATGCAGAGCGGCAAGTCCGACACGGACTGGGAGAACGTCGATGTGGGTGAGCCGGAGTAGCGTGCGTGCAGATGTCACCCAATGACGGACGAGCCGTCCTTCCTTTTTCAATTTCAGTAGTTCCAAGTTTGCAGAGTTCGTGTTTGCTTTTACTCCGAAGGAGTTGTGTCCCATAGCCCAGGGTTGCGAGCGAAGCGAGCTACCCTGGGGGGAACGGTTCAACCGCCCATGTACCCCAACGGGGTTCCGTCATCGGCGTTTCTCGAATGACGCAACCCTTTCAGGGTAGATGGCGCATGCATTCTCCCTCCCAGGGTAGCCCGCTGTGCGGGCAACCCTGGGCTATGAGACGCAACTCCTTCGGAGTAAAGACACCTCGTTCAACCCCGAACTTGAAACTACTGAATTTGCACTGATCTTTTCTCACGTTCACACTCAGTCTGCCCCTCTCACGCAATGGTTCCACTGCCATGAACAGCCCGCTGCCGCGCACCTCCAGCCGCGAACTGCACTTCGAGAACGGTTCCGCCCTCGGGATCAGCAACCGCTGGCATCAGGGCCAGTACTGCTCGATCATCACCACCGCCGGGATTGTCGGCTGCGGCATCTACGACTTGAAGACGCCGGCCGAATTCGGGCAGGCGATCGCCATCTGCAAGGGGACCCCCGCACAGCCGCTGTCCGAGCCAGAAGACCTGTTCGACTCGAAGATCGTCGGCTGCACGCCGAAGGCCGAGTCGTTCGGCATCCGCCTCGGCATGACCGGCCGTGAGGCGGTCGAGTTGATGTTGCTGGCCGGCCGGCAACTCACGATGACGTGATGCCACTGCTCGACTGGATGAGGGCAACTTGGTCGAGCATTCCCATGCCGTCGGCCTGCACGTCAACGCATCGGACCGTTGTTGCCGCGGGCGACCGGCTTCTGGGGGTTGAGCAGTTCGGTGTCCTTCAGTCCCGTGCTGGGACGGACGGCGCCGCCGACGCCCAGGAGTTCGGGATTGCGGGCGACCTTGTCGCTGAACTCGCGCAGATCGCGCAGCACCGGTTCGACGTTTCTCAACAGCACGGCCAGCGATTGTGAGGACCGGTCGAGGTTCTCGTACAACGAGGGGTCGGATGCGAATTTTTGGAGCGACCCGTCCTTCGCATTAACCAGTTTGGCGAAGCGGCTCAGTTCGCCGAGCAGTTGATCGAGGCTGGTCAGACTGCTGTCGAGCTTGGCCACCATCAGGTCACCCCGCTTGCCGATCGGCTCGGTGACCTGGGTCAGATTCACGAGGTTCTTGTTCACGCTGTCGAGCACCTGCCGCGACGAGGCGACGGCGTTGCGCGTCTCGGCGATGGTGCGGTGCGTTTCGTTGACGAGCTTCGGCATGGCGACCAGCGTGTCGTGCAGCGCCTGCTGCGCCGCCGGATCGCCGACAACTTTGTTGGCCGACGCCAGCAGATCGTTCGCGTGCTTCATGGTCTCGGTGAATTCGTGCAGCGACTCGGCGGCCCGCTCGACGACCTGCCCGAGGTTTCCGCGATTGGTCTCCATCAGGCCGTTGACGTTCTTCGCGACCAGTTGCCACTCGCGCGTCGTCTCGTTCAGCGCGGTGAGGACTTCGACCGCCCGGCCCTCCATGCGCTGCACCATCTCCAGCGGATCGACCGCGAGCTGACCGTCGAATCGACCGCCGGGTTTGAGGACTTCGCGTTCGCGTCCCGGCGTGATCTCCACCACGGTCTCACCCAGGATCGAGCGGATGATGATCGCCTTGCTGTCGACGGGGATGCGAATCTCCTCGCGGACATCGACCAGCGCGATGACCCCGCCGTGCTTGGCATCGAGCTGCACGGCTCGAACCGACCCCACAGTGAGACCCGTCAGCGTGACGGGCGCGGTCGGATACAGGCCCGATCCGGATTCAAAATGGATCGCCAGCGGATACCGCTTGGTCATGTACTGCTTCAGGTCGCCAAACTGCACGACCAGCCAGCCGCCGATCCCCAGCGAGACCAGCACCAGCAAACCGACTCGAAATTGAAGCTGCCGTTCCGTGGCCATCGCTGTGTTCCTGTATCACCGTTCAACTGAATTGGCTGAGGAAATCTCAAATTTCAAATCCGAAATCCGAAACGAATCTCAAATTCCAAAGAAGGAATGACAGAAACGAAGCAGGATCACGACGACGACGGTTCGCGTCCGTCGGCGAAGTGCAGCCCTCTTCGTTTGTGATTTGGCATTTCTCCATTTGGAATTCGTTTCGGACTTCTAATTTCAGTAGTTCCAAGTTCGGGGTTGAACGAGGTGTCTTTACTCCGAAGGAGTTGCGTCTCATAGCCCAGGGTTGCCCGCACAGCGGGCTACCCTGGGAGGGAGAATGCATGCGC
>JANODP010000344.1:0-33354 GCA_031412755.1 Schlesneria sp.
GCCGCTCACAGAAGCGAATGAGGCCGACAGTCCTCCATCAACAATCGTCGTGGATTTGTCGGCGTCGCCCGAAGCAACGCTGACCGTCAAGCAGGGCGGCATCTATCAGATGGACGTCTCCTGCTCGGCGGGAAAATCGCAGGGGCTGTTGTCGCTGGAATTGGGCGAGCGGCGATTTGCGGGGCAGCTCCTGGAACCGAATCCCAGTCCGACTCCTGACAAAAACGAAAAAACTCCCGATCAGCAGACGGCCTTCATGATCGTGCGGTTGCCGGCGGGCGAGGTGAAGCTGAAAGCGCGGTACGGAGACAACACTCGGCTGCGTCGCATCGTGTTCAACCAATTGAACGACGACAGCGATTTGGCTCGGCGATTCAAGACGTTCGAGCAACGCTCGCCGTCGCTCGGGGTTTATCTCGGGTTGCGTCGCGACTGTGGCAGCACGCTGGCGCAAGTCGGCGGGCCTCGGCCTGTGTCCAACGGTGAACTTCAAGAGTTCGTGTTTGAGGGGGCGATCAACGATTTCCCGACTCCCGACGTGGAAAAGGACAACGTCAATTATCTGGCGGGCATTCGCGAGATCGGAGTCCGCAACGAATTCACCGACGGCCGAGACATGCCTCGACTGCTCGTGCGGTCGATCGAGTTCGAGGGGCCGTTCTACGACTCGTGGCCGCCGGCGACTCATCGCAACATCTTCATCGAGTCGCCCCCCAAGAACGATCCCGCGTCGTATGCGCAGGACGTGATCCGCTCGTTCGCCACGCGCGCCTTTCGCCGTCCCGTCACGACCGCCGAATTGGAAACGCTTGTCGGCGTCTGGAAAAAGTCATTCGCCGACAAGCATGATTTCCGCCAGAGCATCAAGGACGCGCTGCTCGTCGTGCTGACGTCGCCCCAGTTCTTGTTCCTGATCGAGAACAGCAGCAGCCCGGCCGCGGAGGATCTCGATCCCTACGAGCTGGCCTCGAAGCTGTCGTACTTCCTGTGGAACGCGCCGCCGGACCAGCAACTGCTCGATCTGGCCGCGAAGAACGCCTTGCACCAATCGCTGGATGCGGAGATCGAGCGGATGGTCCGCGATCCGCGCTGCGGGCAGTTCATTAACGAGTTCGCGTCGCAATGGTTGAGTCTCGACAAGTTCGACGTCGTGGCGGTCGATGCTCAGCGATACCCCAAACTCACCCGCGACACGAAGACGCAGTTGCGGCAGGAGCCGGTCCAGTTTCTGCGGTATCTGATCGAACAAAACCTGCCGCTGCGGAACGTGATTCAATCGGACTTCCTCGTGGCGAACGAAGTCGTCGCGAGCTACTACAACCTGGCCGACCGCACGGAAAGCGGGTTTCGGTTCGTCCCCATCAAGCACGAGAACGAGAACCTGGGCGGCGTGCTGACTCAGGCCGGCATTCTGGCAGGGCTGTCCGACGGCCGGGAATCCAACCCGATCAAACGGGGAGCCTGGCTGGCTCGCAAAATCATCGCCGAACCGCCCGACGATCCACCGCCGAACGTGCCGCAACTCAAGGAAGACGACAACACGAAGCTGACTCTCCGCGAAAAACTGGAGCGTCACCGCAACCAGAAAGGCTGCGCGAAATGTCACTCCGGCATCGACCCGTGGGGGATCCCGTTTGAAACCTTCGATGCCGGCGGCCTGTTCAAGAAAGACCCCGGCATCAATGCCCGTTCGACTCTTCCAGACAAAACCGAGATCAAGGACTTGAATGGTCTGAAGGCATATCTGACCAACGACCGCATCGACCAAGTGGCCTTCAGCTTCCTGAAGCACGCCGCCTGTTACGCCGTCGGCCGCAGCCTGACCTACAACGAACTTGTGTTCCTACAAGAACAGGGCGTCCCACTGAAAGCCAACGACTACCGCATGCAGGAACTGCTCCGGTTCGTCATCAAGAGTGATCTGTTTTTGAAGAAGTAGGTACCGTTGCCTCCATCCTGTTCAATGCGGGTGAAACGGGTTGCGGTATGCGATAGACTCGTCACGGTAGAGTGGTCTGCGTGGCCCTCGGACTTTCCACACGTTGTCGAAGGCGCAGCGATGCCCCGACTCCTCTTCATGGTGGTACTCGTGCTGCTCGTAGCGCCGGGATTGGCCGGCGCGGCCGACGGAGATTTGCCGTCGTATCAGCGGCATGTCACGGCGCTGTTTGGCAAGCTCGGTTGCAACGGTGGAGCGTGTCATGGTGCCGTGAAGGGTCAGAACGGATTTCGGCTGTCGATGTTCGGGGCCGATCCGACCGGTGATCACGAACGGTTGGTTCGCGAGTTCAAGGGGAGGCGACTCAACTTCCTGGACCCCGACGCGAGCCTGTTGCTGCAAAAGGGAGCCGGGCAAGTTCCTCATGGAGGCGGCTCAAGATTCAGCGTCGGCAGCGCTGAACACGAGATCCTGCGAACGTGGATTACCGGTGGGGCCGTTGCGGATGACGCGGCTCTGTCCCGATTGAAACAACTGAAAGTCTCGCCGGCCGAGCGGGTCGCTCAACCGGGTGAGACCTACCGAGTGCAGGTCGAAGCCGAATTCGCGGACGGCAGCACCGAAGACGTGACGGCGTATTGCCTGTTCGAGTCACTCGACCGAGCTGTCGCAACGGTTGACCGCGCGGGCGTGGTGACCGGTGTCGGTGTGGGCGACGCGGGATTGATGGTGCGGTATCGCGCTCAACCGGCTGCCGCGCGCGTGCTCGTGCCGCGTCCGGGGGCGAATGCGTTTCCCGACGTGACGCCGAACAACTTCATTGATGCTCAAGTCCACGCGAAGCTGCGGCGGCTGAACTTGCTCCCGGCAGAGAGCTGTGACGACGCGACCTTTCTGCGCCGAGTGCATCTCGACGTGGTGGGTGAGCTGCCGACGCCTGACGAAGTGCGAGCGTTCCTCGCTGACGCATCGTCCGAGAAACGGGCGGAGAAGATCGAAGAACTTGTGACTCGACCCGGTCACGCCGACTTGTGGACGCTGAAGTTCTGCGACCTGCTGAAGGCGGCGGACTTCGGGGTGTATGCCGACGCGCTCTCGAAGGAGCACGATGCACCACGGATGCAGGCTTGGATTCGTGCCCGTCTCGCGGAGAACATTCCGTACGACGAGTTCGTCGAACGCATCCTGCTCGCGACCAGCCGCGAAGGCCGGACGATGGAGGAGTATGTCGCCGAAGTGAATTCGCTCTTCGAAGGCTACGCGCCGGGACGATCCGATCTCGAACTGTATGCCCGACGCAGGACACTCGATCTGTTCTGGCAGCGTCGCGGATCGGATGGCGTCAAGGGGACGATGCAGGTCGCCCATGCGTTTTTGGGTTTGCGAATCGAGTGTGCTCAATGTCATCGGCACCCGCACGACAACTGGCAGCAGGAGGATCTGCTCGACTTCGCGAACCTCTTCATGCGGGTCCGCACGGTCGGGTTCTCGGACAAGAATGAAAAGCAGTTCCCGGATGCGGCGGCTCACTTCAAGAAGATGAATGACGAAGCCAGGCAGCTCGAAGCCGACCTCAAGCAACGCAAGGAAGGCGAAGGCAAGAAGCTCGACGACGACAGCCGGAAGGCCAAGCAGGAAGTCGACCAGCTCACGGCGGAGATCGCCAAGCTGGAGAAAGCCAAAGGGGACGAGTCCGAAATCGCCCAAAAACGCGGACTGTTGAATGCGGCGAAGGACATCGTGGCTCAAGCCGAGAAGTACCGGCAAGAGACAGCGGCCCTCGACAAACGCGCGAAGCTGATTGCCGAGGTGGCTCGGCGGCTGATGCAGGCCGAATGCCGGCTGCTTGAGAAAGGCGAACACGCGCGAGTGACCAGCACGCTCGGCAGTCGCGAGTCCAAGACGTTCCGGCTGCTCGGCGAGGCTGAGCCCGTGACCGTGCCCGACGATCGCGATCCGCGCGAATTGGTGATGGAGTGGATGCGGAAGCCGGACAATCCGTACTTCGCTCGCGCGATCGTGAACCGGGTTTGGGCGCACTATTTCGGTCGCGGCATCATCGACCCGCCGGACAACCTATCGGCGTTCAACCCGGCCACGCACCCGGAACTGCTGAAGGAACTCTGCGACGGCTTCGTCGAGAACAAGTACGACCTCCGCTGGCTGCACCGCGCCATCCTGAAGAGCCGCACCTACCAGCAATCCAGCACACCCGCCGAGGGTGCTGCGGCCGATCGCACGCACTACGCCTTCTTCCCGCTACGGCGTCTGCAGGCCGAAGCGCTGCTCGACGTGCTGAACACGGCGACGGGCACCACCGAAAACATGGACATGAAGTATCATCACTGGCCGGAGACGATGAGTACCGTGCAAGTCCCGTTCGTGCCGCAAAACAAATTCGTGGCGTTCGTACTGGAAACCTATGGCCGCCCACAGCGAAACGCGGCGGTGCAATGCGACTGCGAGCGTGACGGCAGCGGCTCGATCTTTCACGTTCTGACGTTGGCAAATCACCCGCGAGTTTGGGAAAAGATCAAAGATCCCGCGGGCCGAGCATCGAAGTTACACAAAGCCAGTGGCGATGCTGGCAGCAAGATCGAGGAATTGTATCTGGCCACCGTCAGCCGGCTGCCGACTGAAGTAGAACGCGAGGCCTGCCTGAAGTTCATCGAGTCCGCCGAGAGCCCCGAGAATGGCTTGCAGAACGTGCTGTGGAGCCTGATCAACACGCGCGAGTTTCTGTTGCAACACTAACCGTTTGGAGAATGACGAATGAATGACGAATGACGAAATACCCAATGACGAATGAATGACGAAGCTCGAATGACGAAACATCAGTTCGAGACATTCTGGAGTCGTTCGGCAAGATTCTTCTTCGTCATTCGTCATTCGGATTTCCTTCGTCATTGGGTACTTCGTCATTGGGTACTTCGTCATTCGTCATTGACCCAAAGGAGCATCTCATGCAGCGCCGCGACTTCCTGCGAATCGGTGGGCTGGGCCTGTGTGGGGTCGGAGCGCTCGACCTGATCCGGGCTCAAGCCGCGTCTTCGACGAGCAACGCCAAGGCCAGGCAAATGATCGTCTGCTGGTTGGGGGGAGGTCCGCCGCATCTCGACATGTTCGACATGAAGCCGGAGGCCTCGGAGGATTACCGCGGCATCTTCCAGCCGATCGATACGAAGGTGCCGGGGCTGCAAGTCGGCGAACTGCTGCCGGAGATGGCCAAGCGAGCCGACAAGTACACGGTCATCCGGTCGGTCACGACGATGAACAAGCCGGGCGATCATGCCCAGGCACCGCTGTACTGGCTCACCGGCAACCCACGACTGACGACGGGCAGCGACGAGTACCCGATGTACGGCAGCGTCGTAAACAAGCTCCGACCCGGCCCGGCCGATCTGCCGACGTTCGTGGTGCTGGATGAGATCGACGTCCACACGCACAACGCGCTGTCGCGCAACTTTCTGGGTTCGGCGCACTCGCCGTTCGTCATGCAGCCGCTCAAGGACAAAGACGCCGTGACGAAGATGCTGACGCCCCAACTCGATCTGCCCGCGTTCGCGCGGAACACGGACCTGTTGAAAACGCTCGACACGCGACTGCGCCGGAATGACACGCAAGACGAGGTCATCGCCGGGCTGGATCAGTATCAACAGACCGCGTTCAACCTGCTCCGTTCGCCGAAGCTCCGGCAGGCGCTGGACATCTCGAAGGAACCGGCGGATTCGGTCGAACGTTTCACGCGCAACAAACCCGCGAAGGCCCGCTATCCGATCGGCGATCCGCTGCACTTCCTCCTCGCCCGCCGTTTGATCGAAGCCGGAGTGCCGGTGGTTCACTTCAATCTCGGTTACTGGGACTGGCACGGCGAGAATTTTGTTGCCGGCAAGCAGCAGATTCCGATGTTCGATAGTTGTCTGGCGGCGTTGCTCGACGATCTGGACGAACGCGGCTTGCTCGATTCGACCATCGTGCTGGCTCTCGGCGAGATGGGTCGCAAGCCGAAGATCGATAAGCCGAAGGAGACCGGAGCCGGCCGCGATCACTGGGACTACGCTCAATTCGTGATCGCGGCGGGAGGCGGCTTCAATCGCGGCTGCGTCGTCGGGGCGACCGACAAACTCGGCGAACAGGTGACCGACAAGTTCTACAAGATCGAGAGCTTTGGCCGCACGCTGTATCACCTGCTGGACATCGACGCCGACACGCTGGTCCATACGCCCGCGAATCGCCCGGTGAAACTGATCGTGGAGGACGCCCCGATCATCAAGGAAGCGATTTCCTGATCGAGCGTGAACGATCGCGCGTCTTGGGGGGAGACACCAATGATCCGAGAAAGACTCCATTGGCGCTGCGTTCTGGCGATCGCGGCCATGCTCTGGAGTTCGGGTATCTCCGCATCGCCATCAAACTGGACGTCAGCAAGAACTGACCTCAACGGTGAATCAACTGCATGAACAGCAATGGTGGTACACGCAACTCACGTGAGATCCCCGGATGGGGTTGACCATTCACGTCGTTGCCGGACAATCACACTCGCAGCAGAGCCAGCACAACAGTCTCGCGGACCTCGTTCGTTTCCGAAAACTCAAGGATCGTTCTCATGAGCATCAGTGTTGAACTCAGCGGCGAGGAACTCGTTGACCTCCAGAACGTGACGCGGCAGAGTGACCAAGCGGAAGCTGTTCTTCAGGCAGTGCGCGAATACTTGCGGATGAGTCGCTTGCGGGAATTGATCGCTGTCTCCGGCCAAATTGAGTTCGATGACAACTGGCGGGAGCTTGAAGCCGCCGAGTTGGTGGAAGCCGGATTTCCCGTGCAGGAGCCGGGTTCATGACGGACTGGGTTTTCGTCGACACCTGCGTTTGGGCCTCGTTCTTCTCGAAACCCAATTCGTCAGAGCAGCGTGCGGTGAGCACTCTCTTGCGGCTGGATCGCGTCGCGTTGGTCGGTCCAATTGTTGCCGAGGTGTTGCTGGGAATTCGGCGCCGGGATCAGGCCGACTGGGTAGGCTCACGAATGAAATTGAGTCATTACGTTGAAGCAGACTGGGATGACTGGCGTTCGTCCGCCGAGTTGGGGCGAGACTTGGCGGCTCTCGGGCATCGACTTCCGCTGTCTGACTTGCTTGTGACAGCCGTCGCTCTCGACCTTGGCGGATCAGTCTATTCGACCGATCCGCACTTCGATCTCATTCCAGACTTGAAACGCTTCCGGCCATAGTCACCGAGAAAACGAGGAAACAAACGTGTCAGCAATCGGAATTCAACTCGATCGTCGTGCGGTGCTCAAAGGTTTGGCGGGGGTCACGCTGGCTCTGCCGTTGTTGGAGGCGATGGGGAAGGAAGTCGCGGCAAAAACTCCGCGGCGGTTCTGTGCGATGTACACGGCCAACGGCATGTCGCTGCCGAATCCGAAGCATGGGATCGACGACTGGAGCTGGTTCCCCAAGACCGAAGGCCGCGCGTTCGAGTTCGGCAAATCGACTGAACCGTTGAAGGCGTTTCGTGAGCAGCTCAGCTTTCTCGGTGGGCTGCATCATCCAAACGGGCCCAAGGCCGATCCGCATCTCTGCTCGGACATGTGGCTGACGGGGGCTCCGCTGCACAACCCGAAGCCCGGCATGTTCAACTCGGTGGCGCTCGATCAGGTCGTCGCGTTGCACACAAAGCAGTTCTGCCGGCAACCGTCGCTGGTGTTGTCGATCGATGCCGGCGTCGGTTTTTTGTCGCGCACGGGGACGATCTCCTACAACCTCGAAGGGAAGCCGATCCCCGCCGAGAACAACCCGCGCCGCGTGTTCGATCGCTTGTTTCGTGGCGACCGGGCGTCGCTCGCCACGCAGCGCGAACAACTTCAGCGACGCATCAAGCTGGTGGACGCCGTGCTCGAAAGCTCCAAGTCGCTCAACAGGCAGCTTGGGCAATCCGACCGGGAGAAGATGGAGCAGTACCTCACGTCGCTGGACGAAATCGAAGCCCGGCTGACCGCCTCGGAGAAGTGGATCGACATCCCGTTGAAGACGCAGGATTTTTCTCATCTCAATCTGGACGCGACGTCCGAGGGCGAGCCGCGCGAGTACTACCGCAACATGTTCGACCTGATTGCGCTCGCGTTCGACGCGGACATCACGCGCTCGGTCGCGTTCATGCTCAACCGCGAAGACGGCATGGGAATCAGTGACACGTTCCCGCTGAAGCTGGGCCTCAGTCGGACTCACCACAACCTGTCGCACGCCGAAGACAAAGAGGGCCAACTCGACTTCGCCAGGTACGACCTGTTCCTCAGCGAGCAGGTCGCCCACTTCCTCAGCCGCCTGGAGGAATACAAGGACCACGATGGCAGCGTGCTCGACAACACCATCGTGCTGTTCGGGAGCGGAGCGAGTACGACGCACTACCCGAAGAACCTGCCAACGCTGATCGCCGGCGGCGCGAACATGGGACTGAAGCACGGCACCTACTGGCGCGGCAAAGACGCCCGGATGTCGAACGTCTTCCTGAGCATCCTGCGTTCGATGAAGATCGAGGAAGGCTCGTTCTCCGACAGTAGTGGCACGGTGAGCGATTCCATTTTCTCGGCCGTTTGACGCGGTGCCAGCTCCCCGCAACCGTCGGTGCCGTGGGCCTTCGATTGACGGGGAACCATCGTGCTCCGCGTTTGGATCGACGGCTTGGTCATTGGAAGACGTGAGCGCGAGCATCGGAGCAGGTGGGACGATGTGCGTCTCGAGTTGGCTGTTCTTGCTGCGCCTCGCCGTGATGCCCCTCGCCGTTTCATGAGCGGAATCCAGCTCCGTCCCCAACTTGGCCCGGGCCGGATTTCGTTGAGTACCATTCGGTTCATGAATCTGCTTTGCTATCGCCCGACACGTCACGTCATCGCCGATGCGTCAGGCCATCTCAATTGAGGAGTGAAATTCCATGCCGTCGGCCAAATTGACCGCACCGATTGCCGTTGGATTTATCGTCGCGATGTCATTGCTCACCGGGGAGCGGACGCGGTGCCATGCCCAGCCGCCAGCCGCCGCATCGGCCACTCCGAGTGAACGTCCCGAGAACCCTCTCGCCGCCGTGTACCGGGCCTGCGATACCGACAAAGACGGCGGGCTGACCGAGGCAGAGTATCTGAATCGGGCCGGGCGGGAGATGCCCGTTCTGCGCCGCGAGTTCAAGGTCTTCGACTTCAACGGCGACGGTCGAATGAGTCTCGCGGAGTTTCTGACAGTCCCCGTGGGACAGCCCGAAGATCAGCGTGGCACGATCCCCGATCCGGTGGTCCTGCTATCGGAAGCCAGGCTGGCCGAGCTGACCTCGCTTTGGAAGAAATGGGACCAGGACGACGACGATCTGCTGGCTGCAAACGAGTTCCGGGCGGCCGCGATCCCGTCGCGCATTCGAGGTTTGGAATCATCGGGCTTCGACGATTGGGACTTGGACCATGATGGAAAGATCTCGCGCGAGGAAGCGGCTCGACTGCTGGACATCGCGCTTGGAGTGCGAGCCCCGACAGGTGAGCCGCTGCGGTCCAAGGACGGGCGGGTTCTCGATTGGAGAATGTTCCGCGCGCTGAATCCGAACAAGAACGGGAAGGTGCGACGCGAGGACTACGTCAAGGCATTGGGGCCAACCCAGAAACCGGAAACGTGGTTCCCCACAATTCACGCCGCCGCCAACGAGACATTCGGCCCTGCGGAGTTTGCCACGAGCAGCCATCGAACGGACCCCGTCCCGCAGTTCCTTGGGATGGATGTGGACCTGAACGGCCGATTGTCGGCCAAGGAACTCGATGCCCTTCCGCCAGGCTGGGGACCGCCGGACCACAACTGGCTGCCCGGATTCGACGACGACGGGGACGGTGAGTATTCGCTGCACGAGTTCCTCCTGATCCCGCACGTCAACCTGCTCGCACCCTGGCATTCGGCGAAAGACGCGGACAGCGACGGAAAATTGAGCCCCGGGGAATTCCGCTTCGATCCGGGTGTGGCGCTGGCGGCACTGAGCGCCGAGTACTTCCGACGGCTCGACGTGAACGACGATCGGTCGCTGTCGCTCGACGAATACCCGTTTGTGACGACTCACCGACCCCCGAACGAAATCTACGTTCAGTTTGCCGGCGGCAAGGCGGTGACGATCACCATTCCAAACTATCCGCACATCTATTCGCCGGAGATCTCGCCGGATGGCAAGTGGGTCGCGGTCGATGGGTGGAATCACGGGCAAACCAACCTCGCCGCCCACCTCCTGATCGCCAGTGTCGATACGGATGAGGTCCGCGATCTGGGCTTCGGATGCATTCCCCACTGGTCTGCCGACGGTCGCCGAATCGCGTATTCCAAGTACGGGCAGGGCGTGTTCATCCGTGACTTTCAGGGGGACGCCGAGGAGGAATCCATCGACCGCCTGGGCTGGGCCATCCATTTCTCCCCCGATGGCAAGCAGGCGGCTTACGTCAAGCGGAGCAACTTCGTCATTTACAACCTGGCCACAGAAGAGCAGCGACTCGTCTTTCCCGACAACCAAAGCCCCTATAACTCCCTCGAACACAACTTCACCTGGTCGCCCGATTCCCGGCGAATCTGCTTCAAGGGACATCGCGCGAATGGAGCCATTGATGTCGCCATCGTGACGGTGACCGGCGGCGATCCAAACCTGCGAGTCCACGGCGACGCCAAGGACGTCGCCTCAGACTTCGCCTGGCACCCCGACGGAAAACGCATCCTGTCTCCTCGAACTCCGCCGACAGGTCAGCGCACACAAATCTTCGAATTCGATCCGGACGGAAACAAACCCGCCGAGCGATTCCCTGAACAACCGAAGAACCGAAACAACATCGGAGTCAGTTGTACGCGCGACGCGAAGACGTTCGTGTTCATGAACATGAAGTGATTCGCGCCGTGCCGCGCCGGCTGACCTCCCCTCACTGACATCCAGTGGCTCACCCGGAAGTGTTGCCAACAGCGTGGACCGGGACGGGAGTTCGCTGAAAAAGCTCTCGCCATGCAACGATTCCGGGCGTCCAATTTGTCTCGACGCGGAACGCCCGCGTCTTGGCTGCTGCATTGGGACAGTCCCCTGCGTCGTTCCTGTCATGACCTCGTTCGGTATTCGGTATTCGGTTTTCTGAAAAGGGTTCTCATGAGCAAGACTATGTGTTTCCTCGCGCTGTCTGTGGTGGCCGGTTCCGCACTCGGGTTTCAGGCGGCGAAGTTTGGTCCGGTGAATCCCGATCCGAACGGACCGCGACCGATCGAAGCGGCCGACACCGTCTTCATTGAAGACATGACCTGGATGGAGGTCCGCGATGCGATGAAAGCGGGCAAGGACACCGTCATCGTGGCCACGGGGGGCATCGAACAGAACGGCCCGTACCTCGTGGCCGGCAAGCACCAGGTCGTCCTGCGAGCGACGACCGATGCGATCGCCCGCAAGCTGGGAAACGCGCTCGTCGCACCGATCGTCGGCTTCGTTCCGGAAGGGGACATCGACCCACCGACCAGCCACATGAAATATCCCTCGACCGTCAGCCTGACCGAGGAAACGTACCGGCGCCTCCTCACCGACATCTGCGCTTGCTATCGCTCTCACGGCTTCAAGCACATCGTGCTGCTGGGCGACAGCGGCGGAAACGTCGACGGCATGAAAACGGTCGCCGCCGATCTCAATTCCCAATGGAAGGGGGGCCAAACCCGCATTCACTTCATCCCCGAGTATTACAACTACGGCAACGTCAAACAGTGGCTCGAAGGACAGGGCGTGAAGCAAACGGACGACAACCTTCACGACGACTTCGCCATCACGGCCATCATGCTGACCGTCGATCCGACGAGCGTACGCATGAAACAGCGAGTCGCCGCCAACAAGTTCCACATCAACGGCATCGATCTCGCACCCCTCGAACAGACCATCGCCTGGGGCAAAAAGATCACCGACTACCGCGCCGAAGCCACCGTCAAAGCCATCCACGCCGCCATGAAGTCTGCTCCATAACGACCGAGGTCTTTCCAACTTCGAGTGCCACGGCTGTGTCAGCCGTGCGAAGGGGTATCGACGCTAATACACACGGCTGACACAGCCGTGGCACGCTGGTAGAAGGCACGCCACATGGAATCGCATCGCAAGCGAAAGGTGGTCCACAACGATCCGGGGCATGCACACTTTCTGACGTTTTCTTGTCAGCAGCGGTTGCCGTTGTTGTCGAAAGACCGATCTCGGCAGTGGGTCGTTGATGCGTTGCAGGACGCACTAGGAAAACTCGATTTCTTGATTTGGGGCTACGTCATCATGCCGGAGCACGTCCACCTGCTGATTTGCCCCAACCAGCGTGACTACAAGATGGGACACATCGAGGCAGCCATCAAACGGCCGGTGTCGGCCCGCGCGAAACGGTTCCTGATCGAGAGCGAAGAGACCGACTGGCTGCGACGATTGACAGTTCGTGAGGGGAATGACGAGGTCTTCCGCTTCTGGCTTCCAGGTGGCGGCTAAGACGAGAACCTCTGGAACGAGCGACCGATCCCGGAGATTCTCGATTACATCCACATGAATCCCGTCCGTCGTGGGTTGGTCGAGCATCCGACCGACTGGGCGTGGTCGAGTGCTCGTTTCTGGGCTGGAGATCGCGGCGTCCCACTGCTGATGGACCCGATCGACGTTTGACTTTAGAGTGGTGCGTCTCCGCGTCTGAGTGCCACGGCTGTGTCAGCCGTGTGTATTTGAGTCGATACCCATTCGCACGGCTGACACAGCCGTGGCACGCGGGCAACCGTGGCACGCGGGCTAATCGTTGGCAGGAGTCTGCGTGATGACCTCATTCAAAACGAATCGTCGCGAGTTGCTCACGGCCGGTGCGCTGCTGGCCACGGCGGGAGCGGTGGGGATGTCTCGGTCGGTGGTTGCTCAGGATACGGATCGCCGGGCGGGCGCACCGAAGCTAAAGATCACCGCCGTGAAGACTTTCTTGTTGCGGCACAAGCTGGAGCGGGCGTTCGGTGTCTCCGTGTCGGTTCCGCTCGACACCACTCGCACGACATTGTTGGTCAAGATTGAGACCGATGCGGGACTGGTTGGCTGGGGTGAGACATCGCCCCTCAACGGGACGCGGGCCACGATCGATGAGCAACTCGGTCCGCGGTTGATCGGACAGAACCCGGTCGAATACCGGCGTCTCTGGCGCAGGATGTGGGGGCCGAACTTTGGCCATCCGTTTGCCGTCGGCGCGTTGGACATCGCACTCAACGATCTGCGGGGCAAGGCCCTGAATCTGCCGGTGGCAGAGTTGTTCGGAGGCCGTCTGCGCGACCGCGTTCCCGCCTACGCTTCGGCCCTGAACTACGTCGAGGGTCGGGAGCCGGAAGACCTCTTTCCGCAGGAGGCCGCCGAAAAGAAGAGGCTCGGCTTCAAGGCGCTCAAGATGCGGATCGGCCGCTACTCCGTCGCGCGCGAAGCCAAAATCGCCGCCGCCGTCCGGGACGCGGTCGGCCCCGAGATGCTCCTGATGGCGGACGGCAACGGAGCCTACACGATGGAGTCGGCGATCAGGATGGGCCACGTCCTGCACCAACTCGATTTCGAAGCGTTCGAAGAGCCACTCCCCCAGTCGCCGAAATACGCGGGCTATGACGAACTGAGACGCCGGCTCCCTTTATCTCTGGCCGCTGGCGAGGCACTCGATTCACGAGCCACCGCCAAGGAACTGATCGACCGCCGCGCGATGGACATCATCCAGCCCGACGTCAGTCTCTGCGGCGGCATCGGCGAGGCCCTCTTCATCGCCGAATCCGCCGTCCTCTCGGGCATTCGCTGCATCCCGCACTGCTGGGGCAGCGACATCATCATCGCCGCGACCGTCCACCTGGTCTCACTCCTCGCCGACGCTCACTGGGGCCTCCCCACCGACACGCCCCTGCTGGAACTCGACCAATCCGAAAACCCGTGGCGCAACGGCCTCGCCCAGGGATCGTTCCCCCTGCAGGAGGGCACAATCGCCGTCCCCACCAAACCGGGCCTCGGCATCAACGTCGACGAAGAGGTCGTCAAAAGGTATGCGGTGTAGGCAGAGTCACGTATCTTTTGATCGTGCCACACCACCGCGAAACCTGCCGGATGCAACGGCGTCAGTGCGCGGCGCGTTCGCTGAGTTGATGCGGCATGAGTTCCACATTGCGTGCGCGGTCGGTGGCCTGGGCGACGTAGCGACCATCGGCAGGAACGTCGAGCGTAATGGTCCAGTCCGCAACACCGGCGTGTTGGGCGGTGACCTTTGCGGGATGACCATTGACGGAGACCGTCGCGATCTCGCCATTGTCATGGGAGACGCCGCGCACGATTCGCCTCGAACCTTCGGGCTTGATGCTGATGATCAAGGTCGCGGGTGGTAGATCGTCCACTGGCGCGAGGAGTTGAGGGAAGGCAACACCTTTGACTTCTGCGGCGCGCACGTCGTCTCCCGTCCAGCCGTCGATGCTGCGGTAGTCGGCCTCGTCGGCTGCGGGGATTTTCACGTTGACCACACGGGTCACTGCGCCGGGCGCGGGGGTGTCGTGGAAGTAATAGCTCATGGGATTCTCGACCTTGTTTGTTCGCGGACCGCCGCCGAAATCGACGACGCTGCTGCGACGGGACTGGCTGTTGCTGACCGTGACGCCGCGGAAATGCCCCGCCAAGCCTGGCTTCGGCGCGATGCAGGTGAGCTGAATGAGCGGATCGCGATCGAGGTGGCAGTTGGCAAATCGAAGCCGGTCATACGTGAAGTCTCCAAAGGGGAGGCTCTCTTCGTCATGCCCACCGTTGATCGGCTCGGCGGTGACGTTGTGAAATTCAACGTCGCGATACACATGCGCGTCGTAGTCGGGGTGATAAATTCCATACGCGGCGTTCGCCACACGCAGTCCTTCGAGCAGAAAGAATTGCACGTTGGGCCGGATCGCATAGTGCGCCTCCCAGACGCGCAAGTTCCGGGCAATGAAGGGATGCTCGCGGTCGCCATGCACGGTTCCAGGCGTTTCGTCGCCGAAGCGAAAGCTGAAGAGGCCCTCACCGTGCGACTCGTTGTCTTCAAAACGGAGAAACGGCACGGTGCGCACATCGCGCTCGGCGGTTCGGCCGTCGGACTCGCAAAGGTTCAGCAAGGGATTGAAGCCGGGCGTCCGCGTGATCTGGAAGTGGTAGCCGTAGCGGTCGTTTTCACACGAGACATTGCGGGTGAACGTGTTCCTCCCGTTGGCCCACCAGAAACCCGCGCCGTCGTTCGGATCGAACGGCAGCACCTGTTTCGGCAAGCTCACGGAGCCGAAGGCCTGCACGGCCAGATTGCGGTCGAGCACGTTCCATTGTTCGGTGGCGTCTTCGAGAAAGAATCCGTGGCCACGCGACTGGTAGCCGACACAGTCGCGAATGAGCAGATGGTCGGTGCCGTGGATCGTGATCCAGCGGTTGTGCGAATCCCAGATGCTCGCGCCGAGCACTCCGCTGCCGCGCATCGTGTCGCGGACGAGGTGGAAATGGATCGCATACTTGCCGAGCATGCCCTCCTTGCCGAGATGCCGGAACTCTGCGTAGCTGATACCGCCCGACGAGCCGTGGTGATACATCGTGTGACCGCGCACCCCGGCAGGATCGGCTGACTCGATGATGACATTTCGAGAGAGGTTCGCGACCTCGCAGCGCATCAACTCCTCGCCGTGATGCGCCTTGCTGAGAGGACGATCCAGCGTGAGCGTCGCACCATCGACGGCCGTGATCACTCGCTCCTCAGTGCCCACCGGTTTCGGCCGGTTGGTTTTCTGGCGGAATGTGGCCCCATTCTCCGGACCACCTGATTCGCCCGTCGTGATGATGACCCGGTCGCCAACGTGCCAGTCGCTCGCGGGTTGCTCCAGCGTGACTCGCGTGTCGCCCACCTTGGCAGACGCCGCCAGCTTCAGCCAAGTGCGGTTCATCGGTGCGCCATGCACGTCCCAGCGTCCTCCGCAGGAAATGACGGCGGGCAACGTTTCCGGGTTCGTGCCTTTGAAGTGCCGCAGACGGATCGTGGCCTTCACACCCGCAGGAATTGGCGACGCGAGCGTGCCGATTTCGAGTACCGGCACTGTCGCGCCATGGTGATGCGCAGGGGCCGCATCATGGCAGTTGAAACCATCTTCCGTCGTGGTTTCACCCGGCTCAATCTTGATGAGTCCCACGTCCAGCAACGTGGACACTTCGCGTGAAAACGTGAGCGTCCCCGCGACATGCAGCATTCGCAGCGCGGCGTTGGAATGGACATCGTAAGTGACTGCGTGCCCCGCACGGACCTGAACAAAATCGCCCGCTTGCGGCGTGCGTCCGCCTTCCCAGGTCTGAGCGTCCGACCATGGGCCGCTGTGCGCGGTGCGAGAATTAAAGACCACGGGCTCGGCTGCAAGCGTCGCGGTTGTGAGTATCAACACGCAGAGGGAGGCCGGAAGCAACTTCATCGCAATGATCCTGTCCAATTCGATCGGGCCCGAGGTCCGGCAGTGAACTAAGGAGCTCTAACAAAACCAAAAGACCCCTCACCCTAACCCTCTCCCCGCAAAGCCGGGGCGAGGGGATTTGTTAGAGCCCCTAATTCTTCTTTGGAACGCCGATTTGGATGAGGGTAATGTTGTCATCTCCCTCGCCGTGGACAGTGACGACCGTTCCTTCCTTGACGTTGGCCAAGATCTTGCCGGGAGTCTCTTTCACCAGCGTATACTCGCCGCCATCGACGCTTTCGTAGATCGGAACATCCTCGCGGAACTTGTTGAAATGCACATTGTTCCCATATTTCTTGGTGAAACTCTCACCGAGATTCTTGCCGAGGATCAGCAGGCGGTCATTCTTGAACGACACGAACGTGCCAACGGTCTGGCCTTTTCTCGCTCCAATCTGGAGAGTGACATTGTCATTGGAGACTCGAACGACAAACCACGTCCCGGCCTTGACCTGATTCAAGGTTTCGACGGTGCCTGCCGGCTTGAACATGTTCTCGTCGTGGTTCCACACGAAGGTCTTGGTGTTCTCAGGGATCGTGTTCCCGATCAAGTCGCCTGAGTTGGCCTTGAGCGTCAGCGTGCCGTCCTTGAACGACATGAACCTGCCTCTTTCAATCTTTTCCTTCGGACTGACCTTGTCCTTTTTCTCAACCTTCTGTTCGACCTTGTCCTCGGCGGAAGACTCCCCAGCGACGAATGCCCAGGGTGCAATGCCTAACACGGCGCCCAGCCCCAGCACGAGGCCGTAAGCGATGACACGTTGAGTGGACACTTGCTTCAGGAAACGCATGGCAGACAACCTTCGCTTGAGAGAACTGTGCGATCCCGCCGCTCCCACGGACATCGTGGGAACCATTCGACCGGGACCGAGCTTGCTAACAATCGAAACCAACAATGAGGCGTTTGGGGCCAGGATGTCTTTGACGGTCAGTGGAGGATACGCGGTGAGGAGCATGCCGCCTATTGTCGCGCGGCCCAGGGGGTTCCCAGGGGTTGGGCGGCTTTCTGTTCGCCGTAGCTGCCTCCCTTGGCGCCCGAGGGATGAGGGCCGAAGAAGCGCGGGTCGGTGGCGGGATCGGCTGAGGGTTGGTAGCGGACGTCGACCGACAGGCGGACCCGGCCGAGCGGTGAGTGGTTGTCGAGCGAGCCGTGCATCGTGAAGCCGCCGAAGAGCATTGCGTCGCCCGGTTGAAAGTGCGCGGTCAGCAGACGGGTCTGACGCGAGCGGGCGAACTCCAACGTGTCGGTCGCCGACGACTGATAGGCGGCGTCCTGCGCGGCGGCGAACGCCTGGGGATCGCCCGTCAGTCGCGCGGAACGGATCGGGTGGATCAAATCCTCGAAGCGCTGCGAATGCTCGACGACCACCAGCGGGCCGTCGCAGACGGGAATCTCGCCAAGCGGCAGCCAGCAGGTGACGATCTGCGACGCGCCGCCCGCGAAGAACGGATAGTCGTAATGCAGATTGGTCGCGTTCCCGACGGGGGCCGGACGCAGGAAGAGGTAGTCGTGCGGCCGGGCCGGAGCGTCGAACAACAAGCCCGCCAGTTCGCGCAGTCGAGGCCCGTGAGTCACGCGCCGCAGGGCCGAGCCCTCGCTGACCGATTTCCAGAAGGCTCCCAGATCGGGGGACCGTTCGCGACGACGGCTCGTGCCGGTGGCGATGCCGGATTCCACCGGCGGCTGAATCTCGTCCATCTCTGCCAGCCGGGCGAAGACTTCCCCGCGTGCGGCCGCGACGTCGTCCTGAGGCAGGACACCGCGCAGCAACACGTAGCCGTTGTCCGCGAACGAGCGGCGCAGCAGTTCCGGGTCGTGCAGACAGGCGGTCGCCTCGACCAGCGGACCGAGGAGTTCGTCGGGAATGGGATGCTGTTGTGTGAGACCGTCGAGCATGGCTTACTCCGCAATGATGGCGATGACGTTGGCCGCTCCGCCGTCGATGGGGATCGTGCAGCCGGTGACATAGGCGGCGGCATCGCTGGCCAGGAACACGACGACGCCCGCCACGTCGGCGGGTTCTCCCCAGCGGCGCAGCGGCACACGCTCCAGCACTTTGGCCGAGCGTTTGGAGTCGTTCTGCAGGGCCATGGTCATCGGCGTCCGAATCCAGCCGGGGGCGACCGCGTTGACGCGAATTCCCTGCGCACCCCATTCGGCCGCGAGATCGCGCGTCAGCGACACGAGGCCCCCCTTCGTCATCGCATAGATCGAACCGCCGCGTCCCAGGCCGACCACGCCGCCCCCCAGGGCCGAGACGTTGACGATGCTGCCGCGCTGTTGAGCCAGCATCACTTTTCCGACCGCTCCCGCGACGTGGTAGCAGCCGACCAGATTCACCGCCAGGACGTCCGTCAGATCCTGCGGCCGGTAATCGGTGGGTGTGCCGCGGCGATGAATGCCGGCGTTGTTGACGAGGATGTCGATGCGGCCGAACCGTTCGGCGACACTCTGCACGCATGCTTCGACCCGGTCTTTCTCGCGCGTGTCGCACGCCAGACCGACGGTTTCCCGGCCGGTGTCGCGAACCAGTTGCGCCGCCGCGGCGGCGACCACCTCCGCCTGCAGGTCGAGCAGCGCGATCGTCGCTCCGTGATCGGCCAATGCGCGGGCGATGGAGGCTCCCAGTCCCTGGGCTCCGCCCGTGACCAGAGCGACCCGGCCCGTCAGATCAAAGGGTGTGGCCATGCGAACTCGCTTTCACGCCACTGGGCTTGTCCCAGTGGTTCAACGGCTTCTTCGCTACTGGCAAGCGATTGGAGATCTGCTAGTGCAAAAGCCGTTGAACCACCGGAGCAAGCCCGGTGGCGGAGGGATTATGGGCTGCCGTGTTGCGGCGGCTGGAACAGTTCCAGCGTATAACCGTCGGGATCGTGGAAGTAGACGACCAGTCCGCCGGCGTTCGGTCCGGCCGTAATCGTGACCGGCTCCGACTGGAAACGGACTCCCCGGGACTTAAGGTCGGCATGACACGCCCGCAGATCGCTCACGGTGAGACACAGATGGCTGTTGCCCGGCCGGTTCGTCGCGGTCTCGGCCGGGGGGCCGGAGTGATTCAAATATTGCACGACTTCCAGCGACTGCGGACTATCGGGCGAGACCCTGAACGAAGCCACGTTCAGCACGACGCCGGGATAGCCCGTTTGCTGCGCGACGTAATCGTTGTCGACGTGCGGCCGGCGGCGATGCAGCGTCAGGCCCAGCAGATCGCGATAGAAGATGATCGAACGCTCGATGTCGGCGACGGTCAATCCGAGATGATGCAGCTCACCCAGCCGCCAGCCGGGAGACGCGGTTGCCTGAGTCATGGTGTTCTCCCGCAGGGACGCGGTTGCTGATGAGACTTCCGAGCGGGGTGGCATGAGCCCCCCGGTTCTTCATGATTGCTACAACAGGGCTGACGCCCAAGAATCGGGGGGCTCACGCCGCCCCGCTCGGAGATGTCTCACAGAAATGTTTCACTGTGGGCCGCGTGGGGTAGAGCAGCCCTGTCGGTCGCCTTACCCCAACATTTCGGAGACGACTTTGCCGTCGTGGACCAGCGGAGTGGGGCGGTTGAGGCGGTCGATCAGGGTCGAGTGGGGGTCGATGCCGATCGAGTAGTAGATGGTGGCGAGGAGGTCTTTGACGGTCAATGGCCAGCAGGTAACGATTTGCTGTCGAGTCTTCAAGACGCGTCGTGACCTCAGTTGAATTGGTACGTCTCGAAGACTCGACGGCACCCGACTGCTGCCCCAGACTCAAACGCTGAATTGCCCTGATCACACCAATGGATTCGCTTGCGGAAACTACATTGCCGGAATACCATCCATTTTCGGAACATTCCACATTATGTATTGTGGTTTATATCGTCCTGATTTGCACAGCCAAGCACTGTCATAGTTGATTTTTAGTAAGCGGTTCGCAGGTTTCCATCGTTTGATCAGTTGTTCGTAATATCTTGGAATTGAAATGCACACCCCTTCAACCTGCACGACGGACCGTGATCTGATCGCTGCTGAGCATCGCAAATCGATGCTGGACACTGAAAGTGATCGATCAAACGGGTTCTCTTCCGCCGGACTGGAACTCGTGCTTCTCGGTTTGCAATCGCCGATAAACATCGGACTCATCCTGCGGATTTCCGAAGCCTACCAGTTCACAGTCAACGTTTTCGATCCGCATCGCGTGCTCGATGATTCTTCAAAGCTGCGCACGGTGAGTGATTTTGCGTGTGGTGCGCTGCCGCGACGCGGATTCAATCGGCTCGATTCCGTGGAATCGCTTGCGGAATTGCGGAAGGGGCGGCGGTTGGTGGCCACATCCATTGGCAGCACCGCATTGCCACTGCCGGAATATCGGTTTGCACCGGGGGACTTGATCGTGCTCGGAAACGAATATGACGGACTGCCGGACAATATCGTCGGTGGAGCGGATGTCGTCATACAGGTGCCCATTCCCGTGGTTTGGATGCCGAAGGAAGATTCGTATCAGCCAATCGATCCGCTCCGGACAAACCCTGTGGCCCGCGAAGGACAACCCAGCCTGAACGTGGCGGTAACCGCCGGGATTATCTGCTACTCAGCGTATGCCAGTTGGCTGGCCAATCGCAGGCCCGGAAACGACGCGGATCCCAACGGCGAAATTCGTTCAGACAAGTGAACTCGATCGCCGTCGTGCCGGGTCGCGGTTGACAGAAGGCCGGTTCCGCGACCAGCGCGCAGCGTTTAGAAATGGATTCCCCATGCGAACCGTCAAGCTGTTTGTGTCTTCGCCAACGGACGTCGCCCGCGAGCGCGAGCGCGTGCAATGGGTGGCCGATCGGTTGAGTGGCGAATTCAATGGAAGGGTCGAATTCAAGACGATCCGGTGGGAGACCACCGTTTACAGTGCTCACGGCGGCGGATACCAGGAACAGATTGACTCGCTCGCAACGCCGGCGGATTGTGACATCGTCCTCACCATCTTCTGGGCGAGATTGGGAAGCCCGCTGCCCGACAATTTTCCAAGGCGGATGCCGGACGGCAGGCCCTATGCCAGTGGGACGGCCTATGAAGTTCTGTCGGCCTTGGAGGAACGAAAGGCAAATGGTCATCATCCCGACGTCTTCGTGTTCCGTAAGAAGGCCGCTTACTCTGTCCCGGATGGTGATCCGACGGCGCGCGACGATGCCGACGGCCAGTGGAATCGCCTCGAAGAATTTTTCTCCCAGCATTTCGAACTTCCCGACAAACGGGTGCTCAGGGTCGCGGAGAAATTCAATACCGTCGAACAGTTCGAGGACAAGGTGGAGCGGCTGCTGCGCGACTGGATCAAGTCGAACGTTTCGCAGGGAGTGGTCTGGCCGATTGAATTGAAGGGATCCCCCTTTCGGGGGCTGGAACCCTTCGAGGCGCGGCATGCCGACATCTATTGCGGGCGCGATCGCAAGGTCATGCGGGCTCTCGACGAACTCAGGAGTGCCGCGCGTCGCGGCAAGCCGTTTCTCCTGATCCCGGGTGCCAGCGGAGTGGGAAAATCGTCCCTGATGCGGGCCGGCATCGTCCCCCGGCTGGTCCGGCCGGGTGCGGTTGAGGGTGTCGATTTCTGGCGAACCGCGGTCATGCGGCCGGGCGCGATCGACGGCAATCCGATGTTGGCGCTCGCACGCAGTTTGTTTGTCACCGGCAGCACGACTGAAGACGATCCGGGTGGCTTCGGCAAGTCACTGCCCGAGTTGGCCGACGGGCCGGTCAAAACGGCGGAGGAGTTGTCGCAACTATTTGCGGGCGCGGTGGACATCGCCTGCGATTCGATCGTCGCCGCCCTGAACGACGTCGGCCAGCGCGAGACCTTGCAACGCAACTTCGAGCGTCCGCTGCAGGCGAACCTGCTGTTGCTGGTGGATCAGCTCGAAGACATCTTCGCAGACAGTTTGACACCCGACGACCGGGGCCAATTCGCCAACCTGCTCGCAGCCCTGGTGAGCACACAGCGGGTCTGGATCATCTCGACTCTTCGCGGCGACATGTATGAAAAGATGATCTCGGAACGCCCGTTCATCAGTCTGAAGGATATTGGCGGACAGTACGATCTCGGCCCACCGGGGCCGGACGAATTGGACGAGATCGTTCATCGGTCCGCCGAAGTGGCCGGACTGGAATATGAAGGGGCTCAGGAACAGGGAGCCAACCGTTCGGAGCGCCTGGATGATCGACTGCTGCGCGATGCCGCGGGCGAAAACACGCTGCCCCTGCTGCAGTTCGCGCTGAATCTGCTGTTCGAGCGCTGCTGGGGTGTTCATAATTCCAAGTTGCTGACCCATGCGGTCTACGAGGAAATCGGCGGTCTCGACGGAGCCATCGATCAGACGGCGGAAACCGCCCTGACGCAACTCGTTCGCCCCGATCTGAAGACGGTTGAATTCCCGCTGGATCGGGACATTCAGGACGACATCGCCAAGTCCATCAATCCGAGTCTCGAAATCCTGCTCCGCAAGCTGGTCACGCCGGTGGACGGAGGACAATCGGGTGTGGTTGCGGAACGGGCGCTCACCGCGCGCCTCGTGCCGATTTCGAAAGAGATGCGGAACGATGCGACTGGCAAACTCGTCGAGGCCCTGCTCAAGGCGCGCATCCTGCTCATCACGCGGACGGACGGTGGCGCCTGCGTGCGCATCGCACACGACCGTGTGATCACGAGTTGGATTCGCGCCCGGACAATCACCGAAACCAATCGCGAGTTCTATCGCGTCAAGGAGTTCATCGAACATCACCAACAACGCTGGCAAGAAAGCGACGGTTCCGTGGAGTATCTGATTCCACCCGGAGCGGCGATCACCCAGGCCGAGGAAATGGTGGCACGATACGCCGACGAGTTTTCCGAGGCGACCCACTCGTTCGTCGCGGTCGCGAGCCGCCGCGCCCGCTTTCGCCAGCGCCTGATGACCGCAGCCACGCTGGTCTTCGCCGTCGTGGCCGTGGTGGCCACTGCAGCCTCCATTTACGCATCGGTGCAGCGTGAGAAGGCGATCGCGACCTTCCAAGCCTCGCGGGACACCATCCGGGGCCTGGTCAGAAACATCGCCGACAATTTCAAGGATCTCGACGGCATCAACGTCAACACGACGGCGGCAGCACTCGACCAAATCACGAGTGCCATCACCGAGTTGGAACGTCGAAACGGGAGTAGCGATCCGGAATTGCAGCGAATCAATGCCACCGCGCACTATGAATTCGCCAAGGCATTTCAAAATACGCGCCACCTTCCCGAGGCGCTGAAGGAGGCGGAAATCGGCCGACAGATTCGGAGCCAATTGGCGACGCTGCCGTCGCCAGCACCCGAATTGCTCATGGAGTACACCGAAAGCCTCGACCAACTCGGTGACATTCATCGCGCGATGGCACAGGACCAAGGGGGGAATGCCGGGCAGTTTGCCGCCGCGCAGAAGCTGTTCGACGAATCGCACGCCATGCGACTGCGACAGTTCCACGACGATCGCGACAACCCGATCTGGGCGTTCGGTCTCTCCCAGAGCCTGGTGCGGATCGGCGATCAAAAGGTCAATCCGGGAAACGACCGCGCCGGGGCGAAGACCGACTACCGCCAGGCGCTCTCGCTGATCGTCGATGTCTTCCGGCGCGACCCAAACAGCAATGACTGGAAGCGGGAACGCGAACTCTCCTGGTGCTTGAACAAGGTGGGCGACATCCTGCTCGAAGACAAGAAGGTGGAGGAGGCGTTTGACATGTATCAGAAGGGGCTCTGCACCCGCCGCCATCTCGCCTACATCTACCCGACGAACACACTCTTGAAGAGGGATCTGGCCTTCAGCCTGATGAGGATCAGCGAAACCCGAATCAGGAACGGCGAGTTGGGAGCGGCGGAACAGTCCCTCTTCGAGGCACTGGCCATTCGTCAGGAACTGACGGCTCGGGACAGCTATCAGACGCTGTGGTTGTCTGAGGTGGGTGATTCTCAGCACCGCATCGGTCTCTTCATGCAGAAGGCCAATCAACTGAAATTGGCGGCCGGCTTCTTTGGGCTCGCCGTCGAGACGCGGGACAAGATCGAGCAACTATTGTCCACGGATGAGGCGACTAACGACGCGGCCGCCACCAAATATCTGAAAGCGGCCAGGACCAAGTTGGAAGACAGTGAAAAGGAGTTCGACAAGGTCGCCCAACTGCTGTCGGTTCCGGAACACGAAGACGTCGAACGCAAGGATCGCGCGGAACCATTCATCAAGCAGGCGAAGGCGAAGGAAAAGGAAGTCAAGGCCCAGTCTCAATTGCACCGAAGCGACCCGGAGATCTGCTGGAACGAACTCAAGGCCAGCTTGTTGCAAACTCCGCTCGTCGAAGAGTAAGTCGAGCCGTTGCGTGCTCTCGTCAAATCTCTTGAACGGACTGAATTCTTGCGAATTCAGCGACCCAGAGATCAATGCGGTTCCACTCAGGCCAGCATTTCGGGGACGACTTTGCCGTCGTGAACCAAGGGGGTCGGGCGGTTGAGGCGGTCAACAACGGTCGAGTGGGGATCGATGCCGATCAGGTGGTAGATGGTGGCGAGGATGTCTTTGGCGGTCAGGGGACGCTCGGCGATGGTGGCCCCGATCGCGTCGGTGCGGCCGACGACGGTTCCGTGGTTCAGGCCGGCGCCGGCGAAGAAGTTGGTGTAGGCCCGACCCCAATGGCCGCGGCCTTCCCCTTCAAAACGCGGGGTGCGGCCCATTTCGCTCATGACCAGGACGAGGGTGTCATCGAGCAGGCCGCGCTGTTCCAGATCGTGGATCAACGCCGAGAAGGCCAGGTCGAGGCCCGGCAGCAGTTCGCCCTTGAGTCGGTTGTAGTGATCGACGTGCGTGTCCCAGCCGGCATTCAATTGACCGAACTCGTCCCAGACGACGGTGACGAACCGGCTGCCCGCTTCGACCAGTCTCCGCGCCTGCAAGGTGGACTGTCCGAACAGCGTCATGCCGTAGGCGTCGCGCAGCGCGGCCGGTTCCTGGTCGAGATCAAACGCGGCTCGAACCTCGCGCGAGTCGAGGAGCGAGAAAGCCAGTTCGCGCTGTTGATCGTGCGTCGAGCGGGTGGCCTGTCGATCGAGTTGCCGGCGCAGTGTCTCGATCTGGTCCAGCAACGAACGGCGGCGGTTGAGTCGGTCGAGAGATAAATCCTCAGGCAACTCCGCTTCGGGTGCGATCAGGAAGCGGCAGTCTCGCTGCACGCCGAGGTAGGGATCACGGATCTCGGTCGCCGGTCCGAAGGATCGCCGCACCATCGAGCGAGTCGCCTCGCCACGGAACTCGGTCCAGATCGGATCGAAGCTGCTGCCGAGATAGGCCGCTTCGGGCGGGACGTACCGCGCGGCGGGGCGTCGGCTGCTGAGCGGGAACGGAAGCATGATGTTGTCGGGAATCGCACCGTGCGGCTTGAGGCCATGCCGGCGCCGATCGTGGTATTGAACGACCGATCCCAAAAACGGCTGAATGAGCGGGTTTCCAAACGACTCTTCGAGCGGAATGCTGCCGACCGGTGCGCCCGTCGTGGCGTACTGCATGCCGTGAAAGTTCCACGGATGATTGAGCGACCGGACCACGGTGACTCGATCCATCACCTGCGCCATGTTCGGCAGGTGTTCGCACACGTCGCAGCCGGGAAGAGACGACGCGATCGGCTTCAATTCGCCACGCACCTCGGCCGGCGCGAGCGGCTTCATGTCGAGCGTCTCCAGATGGCTGGGGCCGCCGAACAGGTAGAGCAGGATCACGTTCTTGGCTCGACCGAACCCGGGGAGCGTGGCATCAGGCGACGCGGTACTCGTCGAGTCGGCGGCCCTGACGGAGGGGACTAATGCGGGCAGCCCGACGCCGCACAAGTTCAATCCGCCAATCGTGAGCAGCTCGCGGCGCGTCACGCCGTTGCACAGTCGCTTGGGACCACCGAGCACTTGCAGCATCATCGTCTCCTCAATACCCCGCCCCGAACTTGTCTGTGCCCGCCCAATGTACCGACAACTTCACTCTGATCGCCACGGCAGTCTTCAACACGTCGCGCAGTCGGGTGCAGTCGTTATTTGGTGGTCCTTGGCTTTCGGCCCGAAGGGCCATCCATTCTCCCAGCCAGGGCCAGCGGCCCTGGGAAAGGTGTCGCTGGGAGATTTGAGGCCCAACGGGCCGACAGTTCATCACCACATTCCGCAGGAACTTCTCGAATCCAACTCGACGTTGCCGGAAGAACAGGAGAATTGCCGGCCCGTTGGGCCTCTTGTGCGAGAGACGGCTGGATTCCAGGGCCGTTGGCCCTGGCTGGGAGAATGGATGGCCCTTCGGGCCGGAAGAGGTGACCACCAAATAACGGCTGCACCCCGCGCAGCGTTTCACATCCTGCCAGCGTTTCCGATCGGGCGGGGCGGCGATATTGTCTGCATCCGATTGCGAGAGTCTCTCACCGTGGAGTCCGCCATGCTGACCGTGACCAGCCGGGATCGACGCGGTGCTGACGCGCCGCACTCGTTCGCGTCGTGTTCCATTTCTCGCGGGTTGTCAGCGGAGCCAACGGCATGATTCGTGTGGCCATGAGCGGCGTGAACGAGGCAACCTGCCGGGAAATCTCGCTTCGATTGCGAGGCGCGTTGGTCGCGCCGTGCGATGACGCCGCCATCGGCAACGCTCCGACAACGGCCTGTGACGCGGTGGCCTTCATGGGGACGAGGACGCCCGACTCGTTTGCAGTCGAGCAATGCCTGGCCGCCGGAAAACATGTGCTGCTCGCCACCGACGCCCGTCCGATGTGCGAGCGGATGGAACTGTTGACCCGGACCGCGCGGCAAGCCGGAGCGCAGTTGTCCGTCGTGAACCCCGATCATGCCCTGCCGTCACGACAACTCGTCCGGCAGCAGATCGCCAGCGGGAAACTGGGTGAGGTCGGGCTGATGCGAATCCACCGCTGGGAACCGTTCTGGGCGGTAAGTGTTCGCCATCGGAAGAGCCTGCCGGAGCCATTGCTCGGTGATCTCGAACTGGCACTGTGGTTGTTCGGCAAGTCGCCCGATGTGGTCTACGCCATCGAGCAGGCTGCGGACGAGCAGGCCGCCGAATTCGGGGGTCTCGTGCAGGTTCATCTCGGTTTTCCGGGAGGCGGGATGGCGTTGATCACGTATTCGAACCGACTGCCGGCGGGGGATGGCTATCAGTCGCTGTCTGTGATCGGCTCCCGTGGTGCCGCGTATGCCGATGACCATCAGGATCGGCAGCTCGTCTTTGCAGGCGGATCTCCGCTGGCCGTGCGAGTCGGTGAAGGTTTCACGCTCACTCCGCTGTTGCAGGAGTTCGTGGACGCCCTGCGCGAACAACAAGACTTGTCAGTCAATCTGTCGGCGTGGACCCGCGTGTGGGACGTGGCCGATGCCGTGCAGCGATCGATCGAAACGCGACAGGCCGTTCATCGGGAGGCTCACTGACATGTCGGACTCCCTCCAAACAACCTTTCGCTGTGCCGTGTTGAGCGTCCTGAAGCACGACTACGTCGCGCGCGGCGTGGCCACTCATCCCCGGTTCGAGTTGGTCGTGGTCGCCGACGATCCGCAAATTGCCGACTGGGGGCACGAGCGCAATCAGCAGTTCGCCGATGCGCACCAGATCCCCTACGTGCGCGACGTGGAGCGTGCGCTGCGTGAGTTCGACGTCGATGTGGTCATCGTCAGTCCCGAGGCGGCTCGGCACTGCGACTTGAGCATTCGAGCCGCCCTGCTCGGCAAGCACGTCATCCAGGACAAGCCGCTCTCCACGAGCCGCAGCGAGGCCGATCGGTTGGTTGCCGCCATCGAGCAGAGCGGCGTGAAGTTCCTGATGTGGAACCGCAACTTCATCCCGGCGGTGCAGCACGCGCGGTTTGAGATCGACGTCGGAGCGATCGGCCAGCCGCAGGCCATTCACGCCGACTTCTACTTCGCCAAGGATGCGGGGCCGCCGAAGGGATCGAGGCTGCCGGGTTATCCGCCGCTCGACTGGTACGCTCATCAAATCGCCTCGCACGTCGACGGCTCCGACGGCGGACTCGGACGCGAGCCAATGGGCGAGTTGGCGATCGAGGGGATCTATCCGCTCGGCTACATCCGGCTGTTGACCGGAGCCCGCGTGCAACGCGTCTTTGCGCGATCGACCGCTCACTTCCATCAGATTCACGCCGACAACGGCGTCGAGGATCTGGCGAGCGTCACGTTGGAGATGGAGGGGGGAGTGATCGGCACAATGGCCATCGGCCGAATCGGATTGGCAAGTCATCCCAGCGGCGGCGATATGAAACTGCATGTGCTGGGGAGTACGGGCGCGCTCGTCGTCAATGAGTCTCGGCCCGAGGTCGGCATCTACTATCGAGGCCAACCACCGAAAGAAGCCCGCCAGCGACGAATCGCCAACGACAACGATTTTTCCCTCGCCGAGAATTTCGCCCAGGCCATCGACCACGATGGCGAGACGATCATGGACGCTCAAGCCAGTCGCGAGATCTTCGCCACGTTCGAGGCGGCGATCGAATCGTGTCGCACGGGCCAGCCAGTGGAGGTCCGGTGATGACTAGCCGCAATCAAGAATCATGATGAGAACCACAGATTTCACGGATGACACAGATAAGACGAGAGGCAGGTAAGACGAGAGGCAGGAACGCCACTTCTTTTCCTTCTCTTTATCCGTGTCATCTGTGAAATCCGTGGTCAGTCTTTCTTTTCAACCATGAGCGTCGAAGTGATCTATCGAGATCCAATTGGCTGACATTTGAAGCCCTACACCAGAGGAACCACCCATGAACGGTCGCGACATCATTCAAGCGTTGCACGAAGGACGACGAGTCTTCTCGTCGGCGATGGTCTCCACGTCGCCGTTGTGGCCGAATCTGGTCAAGCAGGCGGGAATCGATTTTGTGTTCGTCGATACGGAGCACACTCCGATCGATCGGCAGACGTTGTCGTGGATCTGCCAGACGTATCAGGCGATGGGCCTGCCGCCGGTGGTGCGCATTCCCAGCAACGATCCGTTTGAGGCGTGCAAGGCCCTCGACGGCGGAGCAGGGGGGGTGATCGGGCCGTATCTCGAAACGGCCGAGCAGGTGCGGGGATTGGTCGGCGCGGTGAAGTTGAGGCCGCTCAAGGGACGGCGCCTGCAGGAGGCGCTGCGCGACCGCAACACGCTCGAACCGGAGTTGCGCGATTACCTCGACCAGCGGAACGGCGACAAGATTCTGATCGTCAACATCGAGAGCGTGCCGGCCATCGAGAACCTGCACGAGATCTGTGCGGTGCCGGGACTCGACGCGGTCCTCATCGGGCCGCACGACCTTTCGTGCAGCCTGGGGATTCCCGAGCAGTACGACCATCCGCGGTTCGACGAGGCGACGCGAACGATCTTTCGCATCGCCCGCGAACACGGCGTGGGAGCCGGCATCCATTTCTGGCTCGGGCTGGAGCAGGAGGTCGCCTGGTCCAAGGCGGGCGGCAACCTCGTGATGCATGCGTCCGACGTGGCCACGTTCAGCCGAACATTGAAGAGCGACATCGAATCGCTGCGCAAGGCACTCGAATCGTAGGATTGTTCGTGTGCCACGGCTGTGCCAGCCGTGCGGATTTCGTGAGACTGTTAACCGCTCTCACGGCTCACAGAGCCGTGGCACGAGTTCTTCAACGAGTTGTTCCTTGGGACACGCGACGAACTGACACCGAGAACCAGCATGACCTCTTCGCCCCTGACGCCAGCCATCGCGACGCCCCTTTCCATCACCGGCCGTTCGCTGATTCTGGTCTGCGCGTTTCTCGGTTGGCTGTGCGCGGGGATGCACATGTCGATCACGCAGTTGGTCGGCAACCCGGCCGCGACCGACCTGCTGGCTCGAACCGGGCAACTGGATGTGGCGAAGTATCAGGCGTTGAGCAAGCTGGCTTCCAATAAGGACTCGGTGAAAGCGACGACGTCCGAACTCTCAGACGGTGACCTCGCGCAATGGAAACAGTGGAAGTCGCTGATCGCGCGCTGGTTTGCCTGGTATCAGTGTGCCTTCCTGTTCGGAGCGGCCACGGGTGGGCTGCTGTTCGGGCGGCTGGGCGATTGGATCGGGCGGGCGAAGGCGATGTCGCTGAGCATCCTGACCTATTCCATCATGGCGGGCGCGGCCAATGTGGCGCAGTCGCCCGAACAACTGCTGGTGTTGTGGTATCTGGCCTGCACCGGCGTGGGAGGAATGTGGCCGAACGGAGTGGCGCTGGTTTCGGAAGCCTGGTCGGGGATGTCTCGGCCGATGGTGGCGGGGGTGATCGGCACGTCGGCCAACATCGGCATCTTTCTGTTCTCGACACTCGCCACCTACGTGAAGATCACTCCGAACGAATGGCGCTGGGTGATGCTGGTGGGAGCGTGCCCCTTGGTTCTCGGACTCTTTTCGCTGATCGCGGTCCCCGAGTCACCGCGCTGGCTGGCGACTCGACGGGAAGACGCGGCACAACGATCAACCGGCACCACGAACTGGGAGATTTTTCGACCGCCACTGTTGAAGATCACTCTGGTCGGAATCCTGCTCGCCACGATCCCCATCATCGGTGGTTGGGTGATTGCGAACTTCATGATCCCGTGGGCTGACGAAGCAGGACAAGCCGCCATTCCACCCAACCCGTATCTGAAGGCGCAGGTCAATCAAGCACGCGCGGTGACGGGGATCGTGGGAAGTCTGATCGGCGGCTGGGTCGCGAGTTTTGTGGGACGACGACGGACGTACTTTCTCGTCAGCCTGGCGTGCCTGTTCATCGCCCAGTTCACGTTCTGGAAAGTGATTCCGACCGACCGCTCGTTCCTGTACTGGGTCGCCGCGCTGGGATTCTTCAGCGGGATTTACTTCGGCTGGTTGCCGCTCTTCCTGCCGGAGTTGTTTCCGACGCGAGTCCGTTCGACCGGCGCGGGGGTCAGCTTCAACTTCGGCCGCATCGCCACGGCATTCACCGTCTTCGCGACGGGCATGCTGTCGACGTACTTCGCCGGCGATTACGCCCGCATCGGCCGCCTCACGAGCCTGCTCTTCGCCCTCGGCATGCTGGCAATCTTCCTGGCCCCGGACACCAGCCGGAAGCAACTCGAAGATTGAACGCGAGGGAACTCAGACGAACGCCCGCCGCTAGAGCGCATTTCAAAACCAGCCCGACGCGCGAGCGAGGGCTTCGCGCGAATTGGATGTTCAGCCCTCGCTCGCGCGTTTTGAAGTTGCGCCTTTGGGGATTTCAGCCCCGAAGGGGCGACGTTAGGCCAGCCCGGGGCAAGCGACCAACGGGAGCGCCGCCCCGGGTTGGCGGTTTCCGTGAATCTCAAGCCCTGAAGGGGCGGCACTACTTCAGCGAGAATTTTAGTGCCGCCCCTTCGGGGCTTCGAATTCTGTGTCTCTCGGAACCCGGGGCGGCGCGCCCCGTGGTCGCGTTGCCCCGGCGGAAAAAGGGCTGCCCCGTTGGGGCGGAAATCCAAAACAGCGCAACTTCAAAACTCGCGCGTAGGGCTGGTTTTTCAAGAGCGGAATGAGTTTCGAACTGCGCCGCTAGGAAGTGGGCAGAGCGACACACGACAGATTCCTTTCTGACCCGTACTGAACCTCTGCCGGCACCCGTCCCGAGGCGAACCGATAGACGAATCGCCAATGCAGTCCGAGTCCGATCAGTACGGCCGCGTGCCACAGCTCGTGAGGGCCGACGAAACCGGGGATCAGAATCGGGCGGTGAAGGGCCAGGACGATCGCACCGGCGGTGTACGCGAGGCCCGACATGACTCCGTGCCGCACAAAGCGCCAGCCGTAACGCTGATAGATGACCGCGGCCGTGACGGCGGCTCCCCAGCCGAACAGCAGGAAAATCGCAATGCCGGCCTGGCCGGACACGCTGTCAAAAAAGACCATCCGCAGGATGATCCCGACGATCGCCACGATCCAGGCCAGCACCAGCGGTCCCGAACGGGCCAGACCCCGGAAGAGAATGACATGCACCGGGGTCAGGCTGCCGGCGATCAGCAGAAAGACTCCCGAGACATCGGCCCGGACCATCAACTCCCGCATCGGGCCGGGCGGAAACATGTGGTACAGGCTGCTCAGGATCAGCAACTGCACCGTCGAGATGGCCATGACCACCAGACTGATCGTCCGAGCCCGGTCTCCTCGTCCGCGACGAACCAGCGCGAACGCCAGGACCGTGAACACCACTGCCCCCGCGAGATGGCTGAACGAACTCAACGGCTCACGGCAACCGGGCAACGGAAAGACTTCGATCGGCTGCATGTCACCCACTCCCTGGCTCACGAGGCGTTTGTCAAACCACGCCCCCTTCGACGCAAAGCGATTTGTCCCCGCTTCCGCAGAGACAACCGACTTCGATCTTACGGTATCGCAGGTGTGCCGTTTTCCGGATAGACGAATTCCCCATCACCGGTGCCGATTCTGCCCGGCATAGGTCGTCCTCAAACCAACTGGCGAGTGAGCCGGTCGGCTCGGAATGGAATCCCCCCGCCGAGCGTGCGCGACTGTTCAGGGGTCCGGCTTTGTCGGCTTTGTGTCCTCAGCTCTTTCGGGATGAACCCGATTGTCTGCTGGCTCGCTGAATGGCATCGCGAAACTCCGCATTGTTCGCCAACAGCAGGGCGGCCTTGTGCAATGCTTCGCTCACTGTGCTGGGTTGCAATCCGCCGAACCGAACCCCAAGTTGCCCGAGCGATTCGTGCAGGTGCTCGCGACACAGCCTGAGCGCGGCCAGACGCGCGTGGTTCCGGTGCCGACCTTTCACCATGAGTTCGTCGTTGGAGACGCTGAACTCGGCCGCGACCGCCGCCAGCAGTGCGTCGGGGGGGGGGCATTAGGGAATAGATATTTTGGGGGTGGCGGTTTTGGTGTGATAGCCCCCGGGGTGCCCCCAATTCCGAATACCAAATGGCGGGACCCCCCGTTTG
>JANODP010000345.1:0-2767 GCA_031412755.1 Schlesneria sp.
CGTGATGCAGACCCAGAAACTTCCCTCGCCGCAGATCGTGGAGCGGATGGGCGAGCGATTGAAGCTGGCCCGCTGATTTCCTTCGGTAGTGGGTCAGTTTGAGTGGCACGCCCTGAGTCCTCGAAGGGCGTGGAACCACGCCCCCAAAAACACCACGCCCTTCGAGGACTCAGGGCGTGCCACACTTGGTCCTTCGTCAAACTGACCCACTACCAGGAATCCTGTCCCGGACCGCGTGCCAGCCGTAGTCGTCGGCCCCCTGCCGGACATGGAACAGAGCTGGAAAGCCAAACTCTGCGACTTGCCGAGTGGATGCAAGTCATGATGACGGGATTGAGCGCGCTGGGACTCGAACCCAGGACCTACGGATTAAAAGTCCGTTGCTCTCCCAACTGAGCTACGCGCTCGCGACCTCAAACCCCGGTTTGAAGAGAGCGGAAGTTAGCGACTGGACAGGCAAGTTTCAATTCGCGTTCGCACGCGGGTCAACTTTGTTGCGCCGATCGTTGCCAACCGATTGAGTCCCAGATCAAGCGTCTCTGTTTTGATCCCGAGCCCGGCAAGTCACGGCGACTTTTTCTCCGCTTCAACTTCCAAGACAGGCAATTTCGACGGAGCCGGATGGCAGGCAGTGACGGTCCATCGTTCGTGACGCAACAGGGTGCCGCCGTCAGCCGAGGTGACTTTGGACTCGAATTGAGCCACGCCGAACGGCACTTCGTCGCAGAGCCACACGTCGCAGCGATACCTCAACGGGGTACTGCCAGGCTCGATGGGATACAGCACCTGAGCGGCGGCTCGCTGGCAGCGGAGGGCGTCGCGTCGCAAAGGCGTTTTCAAATAACGCACCAGCCCGGGGTTGTACTCCTTCTTGAGCGGCAGTCCGCGCACGAAAGCGAGATCCGCCTGCTGCTGCTCGGGGGTGATCGAATCATCCTTCCAACGCAGGAATTCGGCGGCAGGGTCTCCAGCATTGAAGCTGTCCGCGTCGATGAGCAGTGTTCTCATTTCCGTTGACTCTCCATTCGCTTCTGACCGCGCCACCTCCAAGGCGACGAGCTGGGTCTTGTCCTGCGTGGTCTCGCGCCGACCGGTGAGTCGCAGCGTCAAGATCCGGCCGTTGGGGGCTGACGAGGCGAACTCGATCCACGGCGCTTCGGTGGTTGACGCGGTGTATTCAGGGATCGATGCGAACCACGTCCAAAGCGGCCGCGGCAAGGGAGGCGGCTCTTCGCGATAGTCGATCCAGCCCCACTCTTCCATCCGCTCGAACAACCACGGCTGTTGCCACGGATTGGGAACGGGCAGCCAGGCGGAAACCGCGGAAGTCATCAGCAACAGCGACGCGATCGACTTGAGCGTGATGCGGCCCGCGAGGGCATCGAGGACCGGGATGAGGGCGATCAACCAGAATGGCGTCAGCCACAGCGACCATCTCAGGGCACAACTCACTCCACCGTAGTTGTAGTTCTGCGTGCGGGTCAAATAGAACGCGAGGACGATCGCGGTCAGTGCGGCTCCGCACCAAAGCACATTTCGCAGCGCGGCGTCTCGCACGCGAGGGATCATCAGCCAGCCGACGATGGCCAGCAAAAACACCGGTGACAGCGACCAGATGCCATGATGGCCCACCGTGCAGTGGACGAAGTACATCAGGGGCGAGTCGAGGTTGCGGTCGACTCCCTGCGGGTTCATCCAGTAACTCGGCACGCCGTCGATGACGAAGTTGTATTTGGACGAGCCGTAGCTGGCGTAGGCGGGCTTCCAACTTCCGGTGGCGAGGACATTCGTGACGAGGAACGCCGCCAGTGGAACCATCGCGGCCGGCACGTACCAGCCAAGTGTCTGCCGGGGTGAACGTCGCCACGCGAGCAGGCACGTTGCGAGGCCGAACGCGCCGGCGGGGAGTTCGTTCGCGCAGGCCCAGGCGACCGCGAGGCCGCACAGCCCGAACGTCCAACCGCGCGGGGTTTCGTCGGACAGCAGTCTCATCAGGGCAAACAGCGCGACCATCACTCCCGCCGCCGCGACCGTGTGGTTGTTGAACGTCATCAGGAAGGGAGTGAGCAGCGTACCGAAGGCCGCCGTACACAACACGAACAGGTGACACCAGCCGGTGCGTGCGTGACGGCTTAGCACGGCCTGCAACAGCCAGAGCGAAACCGCGAACGGCAGGATGTTGATGACCAGCAGCACCACCGTCGTGACCGAATGCGTGTTGTCGAGCAGCGTCCAGCCGGTGATTCCCGTCACGCACCGCGTCAGGCCCGCGACGATCACCGTCAGCAGCGGCGGCTTGGTCGAGTAGAAGTGTCCGTCATCGTGAATGATGTCGATCGAATCCCAGCCGGGCCGCCGGCGGATTTCGTCGATCTGAAACGTGCCTCGCTCGACGAGCGACCAGACCGTACACCACCGCGAGCGATCGTTGGCGCTCTGCAGCGGCTGCGCGTTGAGCAATGCCGCGAAGTGCAGTGCCACGGCGATCAGAACAATCAACAGGCTGGCCGTGCGGCGCCAACCGGTGGAGGTCTCGTCGTTCTCAGCCCATTCGTGCGCCGCCGCCATCCGGTCATCCTTTTGCAATCTCTGCGTCCCTTCGCGGTCAAACGTCGAGGCATCGTGAGCGAACCAAGAACCGATTGCCAGCCACCACGCGGGCGAATTGACGACGCCCAGTCCGGCGGTCATTCTTTCTATCGCTCGGGCGACGTGGGGGCAGGTTTCTTACCTGCCCGTCCCGATGCATCAGGAGAAAACAGGCAGG
>JANODP010000346.1:0-14433 GCA_031412755.1 Schlesneria sp.
GCTGACAACTCGCTGGGGGCTCGAAGACTCGACCCCAGCCACACAAACTCGATCTTGAGAAGTTGTTTCGAACCGATTCCTTAGTTTCGTGGGCGTGTGTTCAGAGCAATGGTGTCGCCGAGCGATCGCAGCGCCCGCTGCGCCGCCTCGAACTGTCGCAGTCCGGCGATCATCTGCACCATCTCGTGCACGATGGTCGTGTTGCCGTTCTCGCGGTAACCCTGCCGCACCTCCGGTCCCGTCTCGGACCGGGCGGCGTTGGGAGGCGCCGCGAAAGTCGTGGTCCCGACGCGGCTCAGTTCGTGCGGATTCTGAAAGGCGACGACACTCAGTTGGTCGATCTCGCCTCCGTCCGCAACCACGGTGCCGTCGTCGAGGATCTCGATGTTGACCGCTTCGGGCGGAATCACGATCGGGCCGGCCATCCCGCGAACGATCCTCCCCTCGGGCGTCACGATCTGGCCCTGGCCGTTGAGTTGGAACGTGCCGCTGCGCGTGTAGAGCGGCCCGTTCGGTCCCTGGATCTGGAAGAAGCCCGGTCCGTTCAGGGCCACGTCGAATGTGTTGCCGGTTTGTTCGAGGATTCCCGGGCTGAAGTCCGTGTGCAGCGAGACGTCTGGTCCCAGCAACTCCTCGCGCGGTCCCGTGGCGTCGAAGCGCAGCACCTCGCGCTGATATCCGGGCTTCATCGCGTGATTGAGATTGTGCGCGGTGACATCCTGCTGCAGCGATGTCGCCTGCATTCCCCCGCCGCGCTGTACAGACCTCGAATCACGTTCGTCTCCCGTTCGCTTGGATGACTGATGGCCGCACACCAACCCGAAGCGTCAGCGAGGGTTGGTGCGGACCGGCCGATTCTGCCGATGGCGACCGCGTGAGTTCGCGCGAGGTCTTCCGCAACAACCATCGGACTCTTCCGAACGGGGCGATAACTCGCACCGCGCGAGCTATGCCGCCTTGACCCAACTTCCCAGCTTTGTGTGTCGCGCAGACTGTGCGGTCTCCGGCACGCCGGCCTGGCGAGGAAGACGACACCGCACGATCGGCAAGGTTTCTCCAGTCCCTCGCGTTCGCAAGACGGTCGGCATCGGCGACGACGCACATTGCGAAGTGGTAGCAGTTGTGATCGACGTGGCACGGGAATCAACCCGGCTGATGGCAGGGTTCCTGCCGGTTCGACCTTATCAATCAATGAACCGATTTCGCCCGGATGATTCATGGGTCTGTAGCTGAGTTCGCAAGAACTCAGTTCGTGACAGCGCGTTGGGCTGAGTTCTTGCGAACTCAGCTACAGACCGTTTGCGACTGTTCCGCGAGGGACCGTGAATAATCCGGGTTGGTCGACTAATTTCCCCAGCCTGCGACCAAGGCCGCGCGATGCTGCCCGGACTTTTCACCGCCGCCACCGCCCTGGATGCCTTTCAGACATCGTTGGATGCCTCGGCCAACAACCTGGCCAACGTCAACACGACCTCGTTCAAACGGAGCATCACCGAGTTCCAGGACCTGCTCTATTCCGGGCCCGATCAATTGCAGGTCGGCCACGGTGTCAAAGTCTCGGATGTGTCGCTGCGCGACTTCGAGCAGGGACCGGCCCTGATCACGGGCAAGGAGCTCGACCTGCTGATCGACGGCCCGGGATTTTTCGCGGTCTAGGCTCCCGACGGCCAGATTCAGTACACGCGCGACGGTGCCTTTCATCGCGACCCCTTCGGACGGATGGTGACGAGCGAAGGCTACCTGCTTCAACCGCCGATCACGTTCCCCGCCGATACGCTGAACATCACGATTGATTCCAGCGGCGTGGTGACGGTCCTGACGAGTTCCTCGCCGGGGGTCCCGCAAGTCCTCGGCCAGATCACGGTGTCGCGCTTCGCGAACCCGGCGGGATTGCGCGCCGAATCAGGCAACCGTTACAGCGAGACCGCCGCTTCGGGCCTGCCCGCGACGGCCATTCCGGGAACGAATGCCCTCGGCATCCTCCGGCAGCGGAATCTGGAGCAGTCCAACGTCGATGTCACCTCCGAGCTGACGTCGCTCATCTCGGCCCAGCGGGCCTACGGAGTCAACTCCCGGGTCGTGCGGGCCTCCGACCAGTTGATCACCTCGGCGCTCGACATCATCCGCTGACGCCGGTGTCGTGACCCTTCCAGTAGTCTGGCTAAGAAGCAGTTTCAAAATCTGCTTCGGAGCGGGGGACGTGAGTCCCCTGAATTCGCGTGAGTTGCAATTCCGGGCTGATTCAGGGGACTCACGTCCCCCGCTCCGAAGAGCCGGTTCGATCGCGGCCGGAATTGCATCGCGGGGCGAGGACGATACGCTGTCCATCCGCCAGAGGAACCGCGTGAGTGGACTCGATCTGGCACGTTCCGGTCTCCACTCGAACCCGGGGGATGCACGATGACTGCGAATCGTCAAACGATGTGGTGCCTCGCGTTGGTTGCCGTTGGCATCGCGACAGGCCTGTCGGTAACAGGGTCGATACTCTCCGCGGCCGAGCCCGCCAAACCCGCCTCGGCTACGAAGCCCAACATCGTGTTCATCCTCGCCGACGATCTGGGCTATGGTGACCTGGGTTGCTTCGGGCAGAAGAAGATTCGGACGCCGAATCTCGACAAACTGGCGGCCGAGGGGATGCGGTTCACGCAGCATTACTCGGGCAACGCGGTCTGTGCTCCGTCGCGGTGCGTGCTGATGACCGGGAAGCATCCCGGTCACGCATTCATTCGGAACAATCGCAGCACGGAACCCGAGGGACAGTATCCGATCCCGGCCGAAACCGTGACGCTCGGCAAAGTCCTGCAAGCTCAGGGCTACGTGACGGGTGCGTTTGGCAAGTGGGGATTGGGCGGACCCGACTCGGAGGGGAGGCCGCTCCGGCAGGGGATCTACCGGTTCTTCGGTTACAACTGCCAGGGGGTGGCTCACAGTTTCTATCCCGCCTCGCTGTGGGACGATGAAAAACTGTTTCCGCTCAACAATCCCGCGATCTCGGCGCATCAGCCGAAGCTGGCCGACGGCGTCGATCCGAACGACCCGAAGAGCTACGCGGGCTACTCGGGACAGGTTTACTCGGCCGACGTGATCGCCGAGCAGGCGCTGAAGTTCGTGCGAGACAACAAAGCCCGGCCATTCTTCCTCTACGTCCCGACCACGATCCCTCATCTCGCCCTGCAAGCACCCGAGGATGCGATCAAGGAGTACGACGGTGCGTTTCCCGATGATCCTCCGTACGTCGGCGGCAGCGGCTATCTGCCGCACCGCACTCCAAGGGCCGCGTATGCCGCGATGGTCACGCGCATGGATGCCCACGTCGGCAAGATTGTTTCACTCGTGAAGGAACTGGGACTCGACGAGCAGACGATCTACATCTTCAGCTCCGACAACGGGCCGCTCTACGACAAACTCGGCGGGACCGATTGCGAATTCTTCGAGTCGGCCGGGCCGCTGCGCGGACGCAAGGGTTCGCTCTACGAGGGGGGCTTCCGCGAACCGACGCTCGCGCGGTGGAAGGGCCACATCCCGGCCGGTACCACGTCCGACCGGGTGACCGGCTTCGAGGACTGGCTCCCCACGCTGCTCGATCTGGTCGGCGCGAAAGCCGCGACGCCGCCGGGTCTCGACGGCATCAGCTTCGCCCCGACGCTGCTCGGCCAGAAGCAGGAGCCGCGCCCGTTCCTCTACCGCGAGTTCCCCGGCTACGGCGGCCAGGTCGCCCTGCGGATGGGCGACTGGAAGGGAATCGTTCAGAACCTGATGCCGCAGGGAAAGAAGGCGGCCAAAAAGTGGGAGATCGAACTCTACAACCTCAAGGACGACATCGGCGAGACCAGGAACGTCGCCGCCGATCACCCCGACATCGTCGCCCAGATCGACAGGCTGATGCGCGAACAGCACACGCCATCGCCCGAGTTCCCATTCCCGGCACTCGATCGACGATGAACGGCGGCAACTCAATCAAAGTAGCCTTCATCGCTCCGCGTGAAGAAAGCCGTGCGCGAGTGCGGCGCTGATCAATCAGACGATATTCCACTCCCAATCGGCTGACTTCACGCGGAGCGATGAAGGCTACTTTGAAGGAACCAAGGCCTGGAATCAGTCCAACAGACTCTTTGAGTCGGTGATTTGCAGCGCGGACTCCGTTGCGTGCAACGAGAAGACAGACCGTGCGAACGTGAATTGTTCGCGCAGCGGGTCGAGTTCGAGGGTCTTGCCGCCGCCGGTTACTCCTCCCGCGATCGTCACCTTCCGCGGTGCGATCAGCGCGGTGATGTGGGCGATGTCGCCGACGTCTCGCAGGATGCCCGGAACCATCAGGCCGAGCCGCTGGCCGCGATATGGCTCGTCGGTGACGTAGCTGGCGAGCGAATCGAGCGTCATCACGTGCGAGATGCGTTCGTCCAGCGCAGCCGCACAGAGGGCGACCGGTCCCGCCGTGCCGATGCCCACCACCGCGATCTCTTTCGGCAAGGAACCGTCTGTCTCGGAAATGGCATCGAGCATGCGGCGGACATCCCATGCCCACTGGCCCAGCAGCGGTCGGCCGATCCACAACGACCACTCGGCCGAGTTGTGATCGGGGGCGTTGCCGATCTTGTCTCCCGGCGGTGTGTGCTTTCCGCTCGCCCGCAATTCCACGCGCACAATCGTCCAGCCGGCCGCCGCCGATTTCTTCGCCAGTTCCAGCGCCGGTCCCTCGACCGGCTTCCGATACGCGGCATGACCATCCAGATCGAGCAGCAGCATCAGCTTGGCCGGCTTCTCGTTCGATGCGCGTTCTCCAATCACGGGGACTCCCGGTTCACTTTCGAAGTAGAGTGCCTGCGTTTTGTCGTTCGGATCGATGGCGTTGATCAACTTGAGCGGCGTCGGCTTGGGCATCCCGCCGAGAACCGTCTCCAACGCGGCAACCTTCTTCGCGCGTTCGGCCTTCCAACCGTCGAGGCTGCCCGGCGCGACGTGCTTCGCCAGAAGTTGGCGAGCCTCCGCGGCGGCGAATCTCGGAATGGTCACGTAGTCGTCGGGACGCGACTCGCCGGGGTAGCAGCGGAGCGATTCGGGATCTTCGGTCTTGATTTCCGGGTCGGGGATCGGACTGCCGTCGCCGTTGCCCTTCAGGTGCAGAGTCATCCAACCGTACATCGCCTCGCGCATCGGCTGGTTGTAGTGGTGAGGCGACTCGATGATCGTGTGCTTGACCTGCGCGCTCTCGAACAGCTTCGCGACCGCCGCGACTCGCTCGAACGATTTTTTGGCTTCACCGACCGAGAACTGAAAGGCGTCCTTGGTGGCACTCGTCACCATCAGGCCCCGCGCGGCGGCGAGGCTCAGCACGTCACCCTCCTCGGTGAATCGCAACGCGCCCGGCACGACTTCGCACATGCAGCAGGCCGCACTGAGGTACGCCTGATAGTTCCCGACCGAGCAGGTCGGCACGACGCAGTGCAGCCGTTCGTCGAAGGCGCCCGCGTACATCGTCTGGTTGCCGCCGCCACTCGCGCCGGTGACGCCGATCCGGTCCGGATCGACCTCCTTCCGCGAGCGGAGGTAATCGACGGCCCGCATGTTCTCGTAAACCTGCAAGCCCGACAGCGGCCTGCCGACGGGAAACAACGTCGCGGCGGTCATCTCGCCGTGGTACTCGCCCAATTTCTTGCCGACGCCGCGCTCGCCCGCGCCGAAGGCATCGACGCACAACACGAAGAAGCCCAGCTTCGCGCAGCCAATGCACCGCGACTGCACGACCGGGTCTTGCTTCGCTCCCGCCCAATGACCGTGAACATGCAGAATTGCCGGCAACCGCCCCGCCTTGTCAGGCACATACGCGTTGGCTGTCATCCAGACGCCGGGCAGAGTTTGAAAGACGACCTTCTCCACGCGGTAGCCTTCGCGCTTGATCTCACCCAACGAGCGCGGCTCCAGCGGGCAGGCGGTCTCGGGAAATCCGCCCCAGGCCTGGAGCAGATTGGCTCGCAGTTTCGAGCGAGTCTGCTCCCACTCGGCCTTCGTCGCGGGAGCCGCATCGCCCGCCCGCAGTTCGCGACCCTGCGCCTGCACGAACCGCTGAAACATGCGCGGAGCCATGTCCTCTGACTGGGCGAACGCGACCGTTGAACACAGCGCAACCAATCCCAAAGCACTGGCAAACGAGCGGCAAATCATGATGAGTGGTCCTTCGCAGTCTGACTCTGGCCGACACCCGTGTTTTCGAGTGAACATGACATTGACGCCTCAGTTCTCTTCACCAATCCGCGAATCATGAGAAAGTTGATTAGCATCCAGCCCGCCAGGCACAGCCAGAATTTCCAATCAGAAACAACGGTCAGCGAAAACGCCAGGATCGTTATGATGCAGAACTGCCAGATCTTGTCGAAGTTCGGATCAGCGCGTCTACCGAGTTTTGTGAGCCCCCGCTTCACATGCCAAAGCAGAAACACCAATCCCGCGATGGCCAGCAGGAAACTCCAGACGGTCTCGGTCAGCAGAATGGCGATGACTCCCACCGAGCAGACCATTAACGCGACCATCCACTGAAAGTAGCGGTCCATGCCTGTCATTCCTCCCTCAGTCCTGCCAGTCAGGCTGTGCCTGACGCTGCGGTCTCGCCAACGAAATGAGTTCTACGGATCGGCTGGCTTGACCCGGATGCCGTCCAGCTTCACGTCGAGTGGCAGGTCGAGGATCAGGGTCGGGGCTTCGTAAACGAACTTGTACTGCGTGGCGGGAGCGGGCAGCTTGTCCCAGCGGTAGCCGACGGCCACCGCGCCGTCGGCCTGTTGATTCGTGTCGTACTCGGTGAAGTCGATGCGGCGTCCCGCTTCGGTCTCCAGATAGACGGCGTTGTGAAACATCCAGGTGCGGTGTGACTCGAACGCCGGGCCGCCCGTGTCATAGCTGACGGCGACGCCGATCTCGGCGCGCAGTTGATTGGCGGCGTCAGCGGCGAGCGGCTCAAACTTCACTTCGCGCAGCCGCACGGTGACGCCTCCGCGACGACGCGATGCGCCGGGAGTTTGCGAAGTCTTGTCGAACACGATCCGCTCCGTCCCCGCCGCCAGTTGCAACCCGATCCGGCCGGACAGATTGATCTTCGTCGGCGCGGCCGTGTCGTCCGGGTCGGTCGAGCGCGGCAGCAGGTAGTCGAACTGAACCGGCACCTCGCGCCCGGCATCGCTCACGGGATGCTCGTACCGCGCGGAGGGGTTCCACGGCGCGAGCGACTTGCCCTCCACGACCGACCCCTTCAGGTCGCCGGTCGCGAAGTGCAGGAACAGCGGACGCAGCCGCGGTTCGACGGCGATGCGGCCCGCGACGCGAAGCAACCGCCGGTCGGCCGCCCCCACCACGGGACGGATCTCGGCCGAGTGGATCGCCAGACGGAACGGTCCGCTGCGCTGAACGGTCAACTCGACGGGATCGCCGGGAGTGCGCGGCACCAACGTCAATGAGGCTCGCTGTGCGTCGAACTCGGTCCGCAGGTGCCATCGCTCACACACGTCGTCGAGACAATCCCAGAACGGCCGGTTGTCGAAATCGATCGTCAGCGACGACTTCTCTGCGGCGCGGGCCTGGTCGGACAGTTCGACCCGGTTGCGAGTCTGCCGGGTGAATTGGGACAGCAACTCGGCGACGGTCATCTCGCCGCTCAGCGTGATGTGTGAGGCGAGAGCCGACTCCTTCGCGGCCCGTCGTTCGAGTTGCCGGCGGACGCGCCGAACCGTCTCGCGCACGGAGGCATTCGGCGTCAGTTCGGGAGCGGGCAGCAGCGGCAACACGTCGGGGCCGAGATCCAGCAACTTTCGTTCGGCCCGCGTCCGATCGGCCAGCGCGGGAGCTTCCAACTCGCGCAGCAGTCCGTCGACCGTGGCCCGCAGCGTGGCGGGGGATTCGACCGGCGATTGCCCGCGCGCCACACGAAGACCCGGCGCGGCGAGGACCAGCAGACTCAGTACGACCGTCAGAACCGACACGCTTCGCACAACAGACACTCCTGAAGAGACGCGGCTAGTCTACTGAGGCGATGGATCGAACGGAAACCGGTGGTGCCGAAGTTCGACCCCCGGCAGATCGCCGTCCTGCAAGCTAGGTTTCACCGCGAGTGCTGTGCCTGGAACAGAGGAGCGATCCATCTGGAGTGGCGCGCCCAAACACAATTCCTCCTTTGTGACCTTCGTTGGCTTCTGTTCAAAAGCCGTGTGAACAGAAGCCAACGAAGGCCACGAAGAGGATGAAAAGAGTTGCCTGGTCTGAGGCGGTGTTGCCGGTGCTTGCTGTGGCAACCGATTCTTGGGGGAGGCGTGATGCGAACTTCAGGGTGGCTGGCGGCGATGCTGTGCTGCGCGGGCTGGTGCTTCACGACGACGTGTCGCGCCGAGCTGCCGACTTCGTTGATCGACGTCAAGATTGGCCAGAAGCAGTTCTCCGGGCGAGTCGCGGCGGCGAATGAGCAGGACTGCTGGCTGCTCCACCGCGACGGTCGACTGTCGTCGTTTCCCATGGACGACGTGACCGACTTCAGCGAGGTCGAGCCGCGGTTCCGGCCCTTCTCATCGATCGATCTGCGCGACCGGTTGAAGACGGAGTTCGGACGCGACTTCGAGGCGAAGACGACCACGCACTACATCGTCGTCGCGCGGAAAGGAGCCGCCGAACGGTACGCGGCGTTGTTCGAGCAGATCTACCGGCAGTGCCACCTGTATTTCGTCGCGCGCGGATTTCGGATGGACGAGCCCGAGTTCCCGCTCGTGGCGGTCGTCTTTCCCGACCAGGCCAGCTTCGTGAAATACTGCCGCGCCGAGGGTGCGACGCCTCAACCGGGAGTGGTCGGCTGCTACCTGACCACTTCCAACCGGGTGGCTCTGTACGACCGGGCCGCCACGGGGCAATCGTCCGAGACCGGCGTGGACGACACCGTGATTCACGAGGCGACGCACCAGGTCGCCTTCAACACCGGCATTCATTCGCGGATTGGACAGAATCCGCAGTGGGTGGTCGAGGGGCTGGCGACGCTGTTTGAAGCGGACGGCGTTCGCGTGCGCGGCAGTGCGGCTGACATCGCGCAACGGATCAATCCCGAGCGGATGCAGTGGTTTCACAAGTACCGCCAGCGACGTCCCGCCGGCTCGCTGGAAGCCTTCCTCCGCGACGACGCCCTGTTCAAACGCGCACCGCTCGATGCCTACAGCCAGGCGTGGGCGCTGACGTTCTACCTCGTCGAGTCCCGTCCCGCGGAGTTCGCCCGCTACCTGAAGACCATCGCCGCGCGAGACCCGCTGACGCGCTATGACGCCGACGCGAGGCTGAACGATTTTCGAGACGTCTTCGGCAAGGATCTCGCCCTCATCGAAAGCGGGATGTTGCGGTTCCACGACCGATTGGAGGGAGTGGGCAGTAGGCAGTAGGCAGTGGGGAAGACGGAAGAGGCGACTTTCTCGGCAATTTTCTTTCCCTACTCCCTACTGCCCACTGCCTACTCCCCTTCCTCACACCTCGAACGATTCGCAGAATTGCGGAATCGTGGCCGGTTCGTCGCTGATCTCGTTGAGCATCTGCGCCAGCGCCTTGGCCTGATTGGGTTCGCCGTGGACCACGAACGCCCGGCCGACCCCCCGATCGGCCAGGAGGCCGTCAAACCACCACTTGAAGTCGTGAACGTCGGCATGTGCCGACAGTCCCTGCAGCGATTCGACCTCGGCCAGCAGTTCGACGGGGCGATTGAAGATCTTCACGGTGCGCCACTTGTCATGCAGCTTGCGACCGAGCGTGCCCTCGGCCTGAAAACCGATCAGAACGACGACGTTTTTGGGGTCCGAGATCGCGTGCTTCAGGTGGTGGACGACCCGGCCCGCTTCGCACATCCCGCTGGCGGCGATGACCACGAACGCGCCGCGACGGTAGTTCAGTTGCATGCTCTCCTGCTGCGAGCCGATGTACTTGAGTCCCGGAAACTCGAACGGCTCCTTGTCCGCTTGCAGGGCCCGCTGGTATTCGACATCCATCGCGTTGCCGTGCCGGCGATAGACCGACGTGATCTCTTTGGACAGCGGACTGTCGATGAACACCGGGATTTCCGGCAACTCGCCCGCGTTGTGCAGCTCATTCAAGAAATAGGCCAGGGTCTGCGTGCGGCCGAGGCTGAACGCGGGGATGACCACGCGGCTGCCTCGTTCGGCGGCGCGCTGCAGGATTCGTTTCAGGTGCTGCTTGATGTCGTCGACCGCCGGATGAACCCGGTTGCCGTAGGTCGACTCCGTGATGAGCACGTCGCAGCCGGCGACGCGCTGCGGATCGCCGAGCAGCGGAATATCGCGTCGTCCCAGGTCGCCCGTGAACACGACCCGCTTCCAGACTCCCTGCTCCTGAATCTCCATTTCGGTGATGGCCGAACCGAGGATATGGCCCGCGTCCGAGAACCGCATGCGGAAGTCCTTGGACAACTCGTGCCACTCGCCGTAGGGCACCGTGACGAGATTCCGGACGACTCCCGCCACTTCGTCGTCGCCATAGAGCGGCTCGACGGGAAGATGGCCCGGCCCCAGCTTGCGTTGCAGATACTTGGCGTCCTCCTGCTGAATGTGGGCACTGTCGGCGAGCATGATCTCGGCCACATGGGCCGTGGGGGGCGTGCAGAAGATCGGCCCCCGGTAGCCCGCCTTGTACAGCCCCGGCAGATTCCCGCAGTGATCCGCGTGGGCGTGCGAGAGAATCACGCCACTCAGCTCTTTCGGTCGGCAGTGAAACTGCTGGTTCTTCAGCCGCGACTCCACCCGATGCCCCTGAAAGAACCCGCAGTCGAGCAGCACGCGCAGCGTGTCGGTTTCGATCAGATGCTGGCTGCCGGTGACTTCTCCCGCCGCGCCGTAAAAGGTGATCTTCATGAGTGGTCTCGCAAGAAGTGAGGACGGCTAACTGGCTGTCGAAGATTATGGCGGGCCTCGGGACTAATGTCGAAACACGGAGACTGGCAGAACGATGTCGGCAGAACGATGGAAGAAAGGAAGTGGTGCGGGAATTCGTCTTCATCATTCTGCCCCCATCGTTCTGCCAGTCCTGTTTTGGGGGTGATAGCTCCTGGCCTCACTGCGACATCGCGTCCAGCGTCTGCCAACGGTCGAAGGCCACGGCGAGTTCCTGCTGGAGGGCCTCCAGGCGCTGACGTGCCTGCGCGATCGTGGCACCGTCCTGTTGGTAGAAACTCGGTGCGGCCATCGCCTCGTGGAGCGAGGCTTGTTCGATTTCGAGGGCGTCGATCTGCTTCGGCAACTCTTCCAGTTCGCGCTGTTCCTTGAAGCTCAGCTTGCGGGGGCGAGGCAGCGGCTTGGATGAGGCCGCCTGATCCGATCTGGCCGATGCCGACGACGCGGCAGATTCTTCGAGCCGGGCCGCGTCACCCGACCGCTTCTGGTCGAGCCAGTCGTCGTAGCCGCCCGCGTACTCTTTGACGACGCCATCCCCCTCGAACACGAGCGTGCTCGCCACGGCCTCATTCAAGGACGCGCGGTCGTGGCTGACCAGCAGCACCGTGCCGGGGTAATCGACGATCAGGCTCTCCAACAGTTCGAGCGTCTCGGCATCGAGGTCGTTCGTCGGCTCATCCAGAACCAGCACGTTGGACGGTTTCGAGAAGAGCCGCGCGAGCAGCAGGCGGTTCCGCTCGCCACCCGACAGATAGCGGGCCGGACTGCGCGAACGCTCGGGCGTGAACAGGAAATCTTCCAGATAGCCAATGATGTGCCGCTGCTGGCCGTTGATCATCAGCTTGTCCGTGTCGGAGACGTTCTCCTGCACGGACAGGGTTTCGTCGAGTTGTTCCCGCAGTTGGTCAAAGTAGGCGACATCAACCTTCGTCCCCTGCCGGATCGTCCCCGAGGTCGGAGCCAGTTCGCCGAGCAGCAGCCGCAGCAGTGTTGTCTTGCCACAGCCGTTCGGTCCGATGATTCCGATCTTGTCGCCGCGCATGACGGTCGTGGTGAGATCGCGGATGATGAACCGGTCACCAATCTGGTAGCTCAACTTCTTCGCATCAGCGACCAGACTGCCCGAGCGTTCTGAATCCTGAAGCTCGACTTTCACCGAACCAATTCGTTCGCGCCGAGCCGCCCGCTCCTCACGTAACTTTTTGAGCGCGCGGACTCGTCCCTGATTCCGCACATTGCGCGCTTTGATTCCCTTCCGAATCCAGATCTCTTCCAAAGCCAGCTTCTTGTCGAAGAGAGCTTGTTGCGTCTCCTCGGCCGCGAGCGCCGCCTCCTTCCGCACCAGGAACGTGGCATAGTCGCAGGGCCAGTCGAACAAGCGGCCTCGATCCAGCTCGACGATTCGTTTGGCCAGTCGCTGCAAAAACACGCGGTCGTGCGTGATGAAGATCAGCGTCCCGGCGTACCGCGACAGAAACTCTTCCAGCCACCGGATGGCATCGATGTCGAGATGGTTGGTCGGTTCATCGAGCAGCAGCACGTCGGGATCGAGGACCAGCGCCTGCGCCAAGAGCACGCGCCGCTTCATCCCTGACGACAGCGAATCGAACAGGGCGAGCGGATCGAGCTGCATTCGTTCGAGAATGACGTCGACAAGGTGTTCGCCCTGCCACACGGCCTCGGACCCCGACGAGTCGGAGAGGAGCGTCAACGATTCTCGCTCGTCCTCAGTGTGATTGGCATCGGGATGATGGAGCCGAAAGTTGGCGGCGACGGCCTCGCCAATCTCGCCCAATCCGGCGGCCACCTCGTCGAAGACAGTGCCGGTCCGTCCGACGGGCACATCCTGCACCAGCCGTGCGATGCGCGTCCCGGCCTGCCGTTCGACGATCCCCGAATCGGGAGCGATCTCGCCCACGACCAGCTTCATCAGCGTGGATTTGCCGGTCCCGTTGCGGCCCAGCAACCCGACGCGCTCACCCCGCTCGATCTGAAGATTGACATGGTCCAACAAGGGAGGGCTGACAAACCCAAACGTCACGTCCCGAAAACTCAACAATGCCATTCGCGTCCCGCCGATTTCAAATCCCAAAACTCAAGGACCAAACACCAAACGAATCCCAAACACCAATGGAGGAAACATCAAACGGATCAGTTCCTGCCGACCAACCGAGCCGTCTTGTACGACACTGGCGACGAGAACGAAAGCGGCTCGCGCAACTCCCCACTGATCGCCTCCATCTTTCCGCCTCTCTCTTTCTGTCTTCTTTTCCCGGCGAAACAGGAAGAGGTAGACAGAAAGAGAGAGGCAGAAAGATCGCCGCGCGAAGCCCCGCGTGTGAGGGAACGGAACGGAGTGGGATCAAGACGATGTGACGTCTCGTTCCTCAGTACGTCACGCCGACGCGCAGCAGCATCGTGCCGCCCGGGTCCAGCTTGGCGGGATCGTTTTTAAACTCCAGGTGCCGGGCGAAGACATAACCCACCTCGACCCGGCCCGCGAGAGCGCCGGGCGCCTTCGTTTCGTAACCGACGATCAGGCGGTTGTCCTTGTAGATGACGATGTCCTCGACGCCCCCCGCCTGTTCGATGGCCCACGAGTTCCCGCCGAACAGTTCCAGCCCGAAGTACATCCAGTGCTCGCGCGTCCCCACCCAGGCCATGCGCCGCGCAATGCGGGACCGGGGAATCAACAACTCGATCTTCACGTCATCCTCCGGCGTGTAGATCAGCCCGGCGACCGGCATGGCCTTCAGGTTCTCACGACCCAGATACAACACGCCGGCGGACCACTTCAGGCGATCCGACACGGTCTTCACGAAGATCGCACGCCCCGTCACACGAAACCCGCGCGTCCCCGAACCGCTGAAGTCCGAGTACAAGCCGCCTCCCGCACCCAGATCGACCGCCCAGCTTTCACGAAACGGAATCAACCAGCGCAGTTCGACCGGCACACCATACAGTTGATTGGGGACATCGATTCCGGCCGGCGTCTGAATGAACGTGTCCGCAATCCCCATCGCCAGTCGCAGCGGAGACCCTTTCACGAACACCGGGATCACCAACTGCGTCTTGGCCTCGATGTCGCTCACGCCGAACCCGTCGATCGGAGCCAGCCGGGTCACCGTCAACGACGAGTCGATGAACGCCCGCTTCCGCATCACCGCCGTCCCGGTCGTCCCCGTGTCGGCACAATCGTCGGATTCGCTGAAGACTTCGGTCGGTTCCGTGACGGGATCGAACTCGTCGGACAGCCGATCGGGATCCCAGGTCTCTTCGAGTCGCTCGCCACTGAGCGGTCCCGAGATCTGCGCTTTGACGGGCGTCACGAAGGGATCGCTCTCGCCCTCTTCGATGAAGGCCGGATTCAACGGCTCCGCCGCGAGAGACGGATGCTGCGCGCCGAGCAATAACGCCAGCGCCAGCCAGGCAGAGTGCGGGTGGCTCATGGACCGCGTCCGACCGAGAAGTTGAAGTAAGGAATCAGTTCGAAACAACTTCCCGAGATCGAGTTTGT
>JANODP010000347.1:0-56746 GCA_031412755.1 Schlesneria sp.
GAGGTTCGACGAATTGAAGGAGACGACGAATGAAACCGGACGCGACCGTAGAAACAGGCGCTGGCATCATGGGTCAGGTCGCGCCAACATTTCGGATCGCCTTTGAGTGTAGTCCACCCCCCGCCGCGCGACCACGCGCGCCACCTTCACCAATTAATGAGCATCGACCTTCGTTTCGTGCTGGAGTTCCGTTCTTGGCACCGCTAGCATCCTGCCGTCTTACGGCCGCCTCAACCGAGCCAAAGCAGGACGAGGCCAAGTAGCGCACGCGCTGAGAGGCGATTCAGCAGAGAGAAGTCACGCGCTGTACGTTCGCCGTGACGGAGTCCGTGTCCGTGTCCACCAGATGATCGATGCCCGAAGCCTCCTCCGTCGCTGCCGCCGAGTCGAATTCCGCCACGCTCAGCGTCTGGGATGCCGTCAGCCTGATCGTGGGAATCGTGATCGGCAGCACGATCTTCAAGACCTCGGGGCTGATCTTCGCGAACGTGCCCGGCCCGTGGTGGGGTCTCGGGTTGTGGGTCGCTTGTGGCGGGTTGTCGTTCGCCAGCGCGCTCTGTTATGCCGAGTTGGCTACGGCCTATCCGCGGCTCGGCGGTGAGTACAACTATCTCACGCGCGCCTTCGGGCCGTGGGCCGGCTTCCTGTTCGGCTGGGCCGAGTTGACGATCATTCAAACCGGCAGCATCGGTGCGTTGTCGTACGTGTTTGCCGAGTACGCGGTCAACGTGTTCGGCGCTGCGCCTCAGTTGACGATCTGGTTCGCGTTGGGAGCGGTCATCGGCCTGACGGGTCTCAACATGCTGGGCGTGCGTGCTGGCAGGCAGATGCAGAACGCGCTCACGGCGGCGAAGCTCGTCGGTATGGCGATGCTGGTGATCGCGGGACTGAGCGTCGCGGGAAGCAGTTCGCTGGCGGTCGAGAAGCCCATTGACGGCCCGGGTTGGTCGCTCGCGCTGATTCTGGTGCTCTATGCCTACGGCGGCTGGAACGACGCCGCCTTCGTCACCTCCGAGCTGCGCGACCGCTCGCGCAACATTCCCCGCGCGCTGCTGCTCGGCATCGGGCTGGTCACCGTGTGCTACGTGCTGCTCAACGTGGCCTATCTCGGCGCGCTCGGCTTCGAGGGGCTGCGGACCTCGCAGCAGCCCGCGGCCGATGCTTACGCCAGGGTCGTGGGTCAGTGGGGCGGGCGGGAAATGAGCGTGCTGGTGATGGTCTCCGCGCTCGGCAGCGTCAATGGCGTGATCTTCTCGGCCGCGCGATTGCACGCGACGGTCGGAGCCGATCACCGAGCGTTCGCGCTCCTGGGGACGTGGTCCGCCAATTCGACCGCTCCGGTCCGGTCGCTGCTCGTGCAGGGAGCCATCACCGTGGCGATGATCCTCAGCCTCGGAACCGAATCGGGACGCCAATATATTGACTGGCAGTTGTCGCGGATCGGCGCGGCGGCAGTGCCGTGGGACCGGTATCGCGGCGGATTCGAGACACTCTATGCGGCGTCGGCTCCGATCTTCTGGCTCTTCTTCCTGAGCACCGCCGTGGCGTACTTCCGGCTGCGCGTCGTCGATCGCGACCTGGAGCGGCCCTTCACGGCACCTCTGTTCCCGTTGTGTCCGCTGCTGTTCATCGGCATGTGCGTGTTTGGACTCTATTCGGCGACAACCTATGCCGCCCCGCTGTTGCCGCTGATCGTGGGCCCGTTCCTGCTCGGGGTGCCGCTGTACTTCCTCAGTCGGAGAGCTGACGCCGGCCGGCCCGCCGACATCCCTGCCGACCGCCGATGAAACCCAGCGCGGGTCTTTCACCCGCAACCCAACCCGACGCAAAGGCGCGAAGTCGCTCAGGGACGCAAAGGCGCCGGCTCCGGGCTGGTGTTTGAACGATCAGAAACTCTTCCAGTTTCTCCTTCGAGGCTTGGCGATCCTTGGCGTCTCCGCGCCTTCGCGTCAATTCCGCGCGGCGCGCGAAGAAACAGAATGTGAGTAGTACGGATGACGTTTACTTCGCCTCGTGCCGGAACGTTTCCAGCCGCGGGTTCTTCATCTGCAAGATGTCGGTCGACTTGTCCTGCTTCTGGCGCAGATGCCGCTCTAAGAACGCGACGCTGTAGTCGGTCATGAGCTGCGCGTTGCCCTCCTGCACCGCCTCGACCGTCGTCTTGCCCAGCGAGATCAGGTTCGTCCAGCCGAAGTGAGTCTCGTTCTTCAGCACCAGGTAATATTTCGGAGCGGGCAGCTTGCCGTAGATCGACGGCAGGAACGGCGTGATGCCCCAGTCGAGCGTGCCGCCCTGCATCATGACCGGCACCGTGACCTTGGCCAGATCGCCCTGCGTCAGGAAGGGGGTCGAGTAGGGTGAGAGCAGCAGCGCCGCCTTGATCCGTTCGTCGCGCCACGAGTCCCACGCGCCGACCATCGCCAGCACGGTGTAACCGCCCAGCGAGTGCCCGCACGCGCCGATCGCCTGCGAATCGATCCGCTCGAACAAGAACGACTCCTTCTGACCGTTCAACTCCAGCAGATGATCGAGCAGCGCCGCGACATCTTCCCGGCGGTCGCGAAATTTCTGATCGGTCCAACTTTTGGGCTCGGCGAACTTGGGCGATTCCATCTTCTTCGTCCGCCTCGCCGCCAGAGAATCCGCATGGTTCAACCCGGCGACGATGTACCCCTTTCGAGCCAGCTCCTCCATCAGGAAGATCGACTGATCGGCCACGCCCAGGAACCCGTGCGAAAACACAATCACCGGATGCGCTCCGGCCGCCACCTCGGAATCCAACGCGGCGAAGCCGACCTGCCCGCGATAGTCGTATCGCGTCGCCTCCTTCGTCGACGGATACCACACCAGCAGATTCCGGCTGCGCTCCTCGTCGCCCACCTTGTACGAGAGGACCGATTTCCGAAAGCCCGCATCGCCCGCGCGTCGGGTCGCGCCGCCCGCGTCTGTGGAAGGCGTCTCATCGGCAGCAGCCCTCTCCGGCAAAGTCGCGGGTTGCGAGGCCACTGGCTGCGAAGCCGCAGGCTGTGGATCGCACCCCAACAGACCAAACAGAACAACGCCCGCCAGCAACCAGTTCTGCGACATTGCGACGTCTCAGTCAATGGGTGTGAAAAGAAGTTCGAGTACTCCAGGTGGGCGGCCCCGTTGCCCTCGGCTCATCGGCTCGATGTAACGACTTCAGTCTGCCATGACAATGAAACCACAGGGGAGACTGGCAGAACGATGCGGGCAGAACGATGGTCGAAAGAAACGGCTGCAAAAATTCGTCTTCATCATCGTTCTGCCCGCATCGTTCTGCCAGTCCTGATTTGGCGGTGACTGAAGCGGATTCTTGGCAACATCTCGCGAAACGGCCACCAATTTGGACCACGACGGTTTCTTGTGCTCCGCACCCAGCCATGAATAATTCGGGCCAGAATGCCTCGCCCCCCGAACCACGGCTCAATAGGAATTCTTCCCATGGAGATTCGCCCTTTCCAATCGTCCGATGAAGAGGCCGTGGTCGCGCTCTGGGAACGCTGCGGACTCGTACGACCGTGGAACGACCCGCACATGGACATCCAACGAAAACTCGCCGTGCGGCCGGACCTGTTTCTCGTCGGCGTCTTGCAGGCTGAAGTCGTCGCCACGGCCATGGCCGGCTACGAGGGACATCGCGGCTGGATCAGCTATCTCGCCGTCTCTCCGGAACACCAGCGATCGGGCCTGGGCCGAGCCATCATGAACGAGGCCGAGCGACTGCTGCGCGAAACCGGCTGCCCAAAGATCAACCTGCAAGTCCGCTCGACCAACCTCCAGGTGATCGAGTTCTACCGCAGCCTCGGTTTCCTCGTGGAAGACGTGGTCAACCTCGGCAAGCGTTTGGAACACGACGGACCAAGACCCGAGATGCCGCCGTCGTGATCCAATCCAATCCCTGGTGTGGCACGCTCTGAGTCCGCGAAGGGCGTGGCGAACAAGGGCTGTTGACGCTGATCACGCCCTTCCCAAAGCGTCAGGGCGTGCCACCCAGCCGCCCAAGACAAAAAAAGACCGCCGCCGTCCTGCCGCGATCTTCCCGAGACCAAAGAGAAACGCCACCGCCGGGCCGCAGCCCCCTCGGATGCCACTGGCGAGGGGCTTCACTCGCCAGCGCTTTTCAAAGAAACACTGGCGGCCCAAAGCGCCCTCGTTAGACAGGCCGTGTCCCCTTGCAGTTTGGAAATCTCTGACAACCATAGAACTGCGAGCCTACGTTTGTTCCTTTCTTTGCGGTTCGCAACGTCATTGGACCGCCGCAAGTGGGACATGCGATTTTCATGGAGATCCCAACGGGCGACGGGTTTTGCGACGAAGGTGCTTGACGACTCGGCTGGGATGACTGCACGCTTCGAATCAGTTTGAGGAGTTCTTGCCCATCAATGAGCTGAATGTTGTTCTTACCCGCGAACTGAACAGCTTCGTTTGTGAATGTTCCCGACGTGACGATGATGCCCCAGTGCGCTTTCTCACTTGTCACGACTCCCAAAAGTTCGCGCACGGTTGGAACGCCAACCTGCCATGCCTTCCAGTGCTTGCATTGCACGAGTGATACTTGACCCGAATTCTGCAGGTGAATGTCGACTCCACCATCTCCCGAAGTACTTCCCGAATGCTCAACGATGTAACCCTGACGTCGAAATGCCTCGCAAAGGAGGCGCTCAAACTCTTGCCAACTCAGATTGCGAATGTCGTCGTGTCCGTGCTGCCGGTCGATGAGCATTCGATCAGAAAGTTTGTAAATCTGTGCCGCCGCCCACACCAACACGATGAATCCAGCGAACCATGGAGCGACGATGGAAAGCATCAGGCTCAATGGAGCCAATAGGAGTTGTCCGTTGTTCGATCCTTTCATATCGAACCCCTCTTTGAGTGGAGGCGCATACCACGGCATAAACCAAGCGCAGAATGCGTAGACCAACGCAGCGAAGATTGGCCCAACGAACCACGGCGTTTCGCGAAACAATGTGAACATCACATCGACAATCGAAGACTCATCGCGTCGCCTACCCATTTCGCATTCCTTCTCGATTCATTGGGAAATTCGCCCGATGCAGTTCTGTTGAATTGGCTCAATTCTGAAAGACGTGACTCCTGTGATATTCCAAGAAATCGCCCGCTGGCTCGGCGAGTTTATCCGGGAGTCGGATGCGATGCCCCTCGAACCGCTGAAAGGTTTGTTCGAGGGTCGGCTGCGGGAAGTAGCCGCGCAGGCGCTTGCTCAAAACTACGGCCAGCTTCTCGTCGAGCGTGATGAGGCCAGTATCGAATGCGGCGTCGTGCAGGCTTGAGAGACAGAGGCCGTTGCTTGGGTCGAGGCGGTCGTCGGGGAAGTCGCTCCACGGTTTGATGTGACTCGCGACGAGAAACTGCGGAACGTTGATCCCGCTGATGCAGCAGCGGCTTCCATACGCGCACAGGATCGCCTGACGAAAGAACTGCTGCCCGCGACGGACTCGCACAGTGGCGACTCTCTCGGTTGAACCGCTCGGCTTCGAGATTTGCCGCGACCGTTGAATCTGAATCTGGTCGTGCTGTTGAACATCGATCTCTTGTTCGGCGTCGAGGTTGAACAGGTCATCGAGCAGTTGCTCGCTCTCGGGTCCGAGCGTCTTCACGTTCGACTGGAACTCGTCCCACATTTCTTGATCCTGTCGCGACGCACCCGCCAGTCCCGCGATGCCGCGCGCCTTTTGAACCGGATCAAGCGACGCAAAGTTGCAGAGCTTCATTCCGAGGCTGCTCGGAGTGCGTCCCATTTTCTTCGCAACGCTGACGATGATGGGGTTCGTCTTGTGCAACTTCCCGAATGGCAGCTTGCAGTACAGATTGATCGCAATCAACGTCTGCTCGCGCGTCCACTTCACGCTCGGAGTTCGACTTGCCATCGGGTGTGTTTCCTGCCAGGTTGGTGGTGTCTCTCAAACACGTCGCTGAACTGCTATGAGGTCACGAGCAATGAAACGTGATTTCGTCCTCAAACTCAACTCGCTTCTGTTGATTCCCCGTTTTGATCACTGCCATAGAAAGGATTACTAGCCGATGGATATGCCTACAACCATATCGAGCAACATTGCTAAGCCTCAGAATGGCTTTTGTGTCTTCATCAATACGCTATGTGAGGGAAGCGTACCTTCAATCCGAAATGGCGACGGTAATCCGTTCGTGTTTGAAACTCGTGAAGCGGCCGAGCGCGAAATTGCCGAAACTGCCATCGAGCAGCTTCAAGAGTTTCTGGATGGGCTACGAGATTTTGACGATGCGATCATGGTCGAGGAATATGTTGTCGAAGTAGCGGTGTATCCAGATGGGTCCGTCGATGACGAGGACGGCAACCACTTCGGCAAGGCCGGCTAATCGGCCGGGGGCCGGGTACGCACAAGCCGGAAGCGTTCGTGAGGAAGTTTGGCTATGCCGACAAGCTCGGGCGGCCTGATCGCCTGAACTTTGGTGGCCTGCACAAGGTCGGTGTGCGACGCGCCACCACGCATCTCACAATGCAGCTCCTCGGATACGACGCGGATCGGGGGCGAATCACGAATGCGATCGGAGCCATCTCCTTGATGAGTGATGACGAAGAAGTCGCTGCATCATGGCCATTCAGCGGGGTGCTTGAGCATTGGTCGCAAAAGCACTCGAAAGCAGTGTTCGTGCCATCCCTCAAAAGGGACGATCCGTCCCGTCAGTACCACTACGGCCACAAAGTGCGCCTCGCACAAGGGGCGGATTCACTCCGATTGTTGAATGCACTCGCCACCGGAGTGGTCTACTACGACCCAGGCATCAAACTAGAAAACGTCTCGGCGGCGAAACCCAAACCAAAGGAGCGAAGTCAATTTCGGATCGCTTCCAAATTCATCGACGCACTCTATGAAACCGTGGATGTTGTCGAATTGTAGTCCCGCCCGTTCGTCTTTCAGTGAAAGCTCTGCCGATGGCCGACGTCTTCTCCAAAGCCAAACGATCCGAGGTCATGTCGCGGATTCGGGCGCGGGGGAATCGGGGGACCGAGTTGCGGTTGATCTCGATCTTTCGCTCGCACGGAATCAGCGGGTGGCGAAGGAATCGGTCCGTGTTTGGGCGGCCTGATTTTGTGTTTCCGGCGGGGCGGGTCGCGGTGTTTGTCGATGGCTGCTTCTGGCATGGGTGTCCCCGGCACTACAACGCTCCCGCCGGTCATGCGGCCTTCTGGCGGCGGAAGCTCGTCGCGAACCGAACGCGGGATCGGTTGGTGACGCGGACGCTCACACGGGCTGGCTTGAATGTGCTCCGGATTTGGGAGCACGCCCTGACGGGGGACGGTCGCCGAGTCGCCGCGCGCGTGTCGAAGGTGCTCGCGACACGGTCGCCGTGAGTGGGGGAGTCGAACAAGGGCGGGTGGGCGGTGCCCGCCACAGGGGATTGCGAGTGGTGGCGCTGCCCACCCTGCAAACTCACCCATCCGCCAAACTCATTGGTTCACGGCGTCAACGACAACGCCCCGCGACGAATGTGCGGGGCGTTGTCGTATCGCACGAACTCAAAAAAACTCGCAGAATGCCGAAGGTGGGACTCGAACCCACACTCGGGGTGAACCGAACTGGATTTTGAATCCAGCGCACGCCATCGCAAAGCCCCTAGAAAATAGGGATTATCGCGACGACAAACGTCTTACTGGCCCACCCACTGGCCCAAACAACGCTAGTCCCGATCATGGAATGTCCGCATCCCTTCCAATCACCCCTTTGGCTTATGGGAGTGACTCCGGCCCGGCCAATGACCGACAGCTCGATTCCATCATTGCGGCTTGGCCAACGCTACCGCAGGCATTGAAGGCGGCAATGCTGGCCATTGTGGGGACGGTGACGATGCCAACTTCGGAAGTTCGTCACACCTCATCGAGATCGGTGAGGGAACTGCGATGACTGACACAACTACAAATCGGCAAACACCATCATCCAAGCGGCGATCCTTAAGCGTTTGGGAGCTCCCGAAACTGCTGCAATCCGTGCGTCACCATCGGAAGACCCTAAAAAAGCCCGGTCGCGAACGTCCGCACTTCCGGGCGATCCTGGCCTTTGTCCATCGAAATCGGTTCGTGGTTGCGAATCAGATTCAGCGACGGTTCGCGAAGTACCTCAAATCGGATCGCACAACTCGAAGGCATTTGGCCGAGATGGAAGCGTTGGAACTTCTCGGACTCGCCGATACCAACAATACGAGTCCGCTCTGGCCTAAGGTGTATTTCGTCACTCGCCGAGGATTGGCGGCGCTCAGACAGGCTCTCCATGAACAAGGCCAAGAATGGTCGGAAAGTCTCAAAGATCGAAGACGATCAGAAGGGCAGTCTGCTCAGCACATACTCCACGAACTCTTCATCACAGAGTTCTTGCTGATGACTTGGGAAACCGCTCAAACACGAGACGATGTGCAAATTCTAACGATGCAACGACGGTCGTTGGCCAAGCACAAGGCCTTCAAAGTCGTAGTCTGTGGGCGACCGACCAGCTTACATCCGGATGGAATGTTTCTGTACCGGCAGCAGGGCAAGGGAATGATGTGCTGCTTTGTCGAACTAGACCTGGATTCAATGAGCGTCAAACAAATAGCCGCCAAATTGAGGCGATACCAAGTTTGGGCGGAGTCCACAAGAGCCACGACGTATTTGAATGATCTATATGAACGCCATAAAGCCACGGCTCCTGTTGCATCCTTTCGACTCCTAGTCGTCGCTCGGAGTCGAAACACAAATGCCGAATATCGACGGGTCCAGCGACTTGTGTCGGTAGCAGCGAAGTGTTCCCCTCTCTTTCGCGATCGAATCTGGTTCACTACGGCCGGACAACTTCAGGAGATTCCAGAGCGGTGCAACACTTTGAAGGATCGGATTTGGCTCCGCATGCGGGATGTGCCGCCATTCAATCAAGATACGAGGTCGAACTCGCTCCTCATGATTCCGCGACACGCTGCCTTCGGCAGCTAGTCATCGCTTGAACTGATTGAACGGCGAGATTTCAGCGCTTTGATGTGCGAAAACTCGTTCACTTTCGACAATTGCTGGGCAGGTTCTCTCATCAATGTGATCTTTGCATTCCCGGTTCAATTCAACCCTTGCTGCTACAGCAAGACACTCGCTTACGTGAGATCAGACTGAACGTGTGTGTGGATACTTTCCGATCCACGAGCTGCGGACAGCAGTCCACAAAACCATCGATCGCCAGCATGCGGACAACGAAGAGCGGCATATCGTAAGTCATTTGTGGAAAGTGCGTTAGCGGCAACTGCACCAACGAACTCCCGGTGCGAGCCAGCACCCTTGATCGACCGTCAAAAAGACGAACTCGCTAAAGAGTCAACGGATTCTACACAACTCAGTGAAATGGAATTCTCCATTACCAAGGACTGTTGAGTACCCAGTGTCCAACTGAGGGGAGGTACGTGGTATGATCTGACGCGAGAGTGAGTATCCCGGCAAATGCTAGATTAGCAATTTACCAGAAAGCATTTGTCTGCCTTCGCCCAGAGTGGTTGGGGAAGTCTCTGGATTCCCAGGGTTAGTTGCCACGTCGGAAACGGCGCACCGTACGAAGAGAACGACAATGACGCCGGTCATTCTTGATTTGATCCCAGCGCGCATCTACCGAAAGGATTCGCATGGCAGATTCACTTACGGGAATCGAGCCTGCCTGCAGGATCTTGGGCTCGACAAACTTGAAGATCTGATCGGCAAGACGGATTTCGACTTCTTTGAATCGGGATTCGCTCAGAAATTGCGAATGCTGGAAGTTGGGTTGTTGGCTTCCGGAAGTCCGATCTACGAACAGATCGATGAGGAACTTTGGCTCGACGGCCGCGTGACGTGGACTCAAACCTCGCGGATTCTGGAATCGGATGAATCTGGAACACCGCGCGGAATCATGGGCGTATCCCTCGACATCACGCGCCGTTCCTTAGAACTACAACGCTATCAGCGAGCCGTAGAGGGGCACCGTGACGGAGTTTGGCAGTACGATGCTCGAGAACAAGACCTTTGGCTTTCACCACAGTGTCGAGACATTCTGCAATTGGATGACGCATCCCATCTTCCGATACGTGAATGGTTGTCGCTGGTTCATCTCGATGATCGCGATGAGATCCTCCACCTTTTCGCTACTATCAGTCCCGACAATCCTTGCGGTGAAGTCGATTGCCGAATCCGCCGTCGTGATAGTACTTATGTGCCTGTCCGAATTCGGTCCACAACTATTTTCGATAGTACCACAGGGTTACCATATCTGCATTCTGGATCAATCAGCGATCGTTCTGAATTCGAAGAACAAGAGGCGAACTTCCGAAGCATCCTCGATTTGGTACCAAGTTTCATATATGTCAAAGATCGCCATTTCCGATTCGAATTTGTGAACCGTGCCTTTGCAGATGGATTTGGAAAATCTGTGCAGCAGATTCTAGGTATGACTGATGAAGACCTAATTTCCGACTCAAAAAAGGTTGCATGGTTTCGACGTGATGACATGATGGTGCTGCAGTCAAAGCGGCCAGTCACAGTGCTAGAGGAAAGTTTTGATCATCGCTCGCTCGGAAGACGCATACTTTCCACCATCAAAGTCGCCCGACCCGGCCAGTCTTCCGAAGCAGCGCCGACAGGGGTGGTTGGCCTCGCCACTGACATCACCGAATTAGTCGAAATGCGTCGACACCTCGAAGCACTGATTGAGAATATTCCCGATGGCGTGTTCTTTAAGAATTGTCATGGCCAATTCACGCGGGTCAATTCTGCCATGGCACGCATTCTGGGATCGGCATCGGAGCAACAGTGCATCGGCAAGACGGACGCGGACTTCTTCCCTCCGAATGCATCGATACAATCGTTGACCGAAGAGCAGCAGTTACTCGCCACCGGAATCCCGATATTCGCAGACGTACGCCCTACTATATCCAATACCACAGGAGCGAAACAATGGAGACGGGTTAGCAAAATACCGGTCCGTGATCCCAATGGCATTATTGTCGGACTTGTCGGAATCACTCATGACCTCACGGCAGAGCGGCAGGTCCAAGACATGCTCCGTCGACAATCACAACTGCTGGAAACCGTCATTGACACAATCCCGCTTCAAGTATCGCTTCAGGATCTCGATGGTAAATACCTCCTATGCAATCGAAACTTTGCGAACTATTTGGGTCTTGAGCGACCGGCAGAAGTAATAGGGCATACCGACCATTCGCTAATCCGGGACCCCGATGCAGTAGCGAGGCTTGAGCGACTATTCACCAACGCCGCGCGCGGTGTGCCGGTAATTGAGTATGACTATACAGAGCGCGATCAATTCATGAACGCGCGACGATTTACGGTCAGCTTGTATCCAGTTGTCGAAAAAGACACGGAACCAGCACGTACTCTCGCAGTCCTTACGATTCGCGAACCCCACTCGGTAGAAGCTCCCGCGTCCATGAAACGCCAACAGGCGCGTCTCTTGTCGCATCTCGAACTGCTCGAATGGATACGACGGGAGGAAGATGCACTGCGTCGCAGCTATATCCTTTTATTGGGTCTTACGCACTCGGACTCACTGGGCTTTAACAGAGCACTTATGTTTCGGCATCGTCCCGCCGCTCCATTAAGGCTTACATTTGTTCTTGGAATCGGCCAGCTCAGCGAATGCGATTCAAACGAATTCTATTATACCTTTCGAAATCTCGAGGTAACTCCACTGCAGCAGTGCTTGGACGACTTCGACCACAATAACGGCTCGCCGGATGAAGCGCTCAATGGTTCACTTCGGGATCGGCGAATTACGATTGATCCGAAGGGACGGCTCGGAAGTGTTTTACGTCGAGCAGAGCAACTCAACACCGTCATAATTGAGACCGGGGCGACAGTGGAACAATTTGGCGAACTTTGGTTGTTGCTCCAAGAGCTCGATTCTCGCGAGGCGCTAGTTGCGATAATGCCCATTGACGAGTCTGAAACATTGATCGTTGCTTGTGATAACATCCGCTCGCAGGCGCCTATCGGAATGAGTGAAGATGGGCAGCCAGTATTCGCATCAATGACAGAAGCGTTTATCAAAAACTCACGCGTTGCAATTGCAGCAGCGAAGCGACAAGCGGATGAGCGGAAACGGTCGTCCAAGGAAGAGGCATGGCGGCAGATGGCGCACGACATTTCACATCGGATGGATAATATTCTTCCGTTTACGATGAACACTATACGTCGGCTTATCAGCCATAGTGCGCCACACAGAAGTGAGCATGACTTGTTGGAGATTGAGAAGGATATTGAAAGTGCCAGTGAACTCATGCGGGAGTTCAAGCGTTATGCTGCTCCAATTGAAATCGCAATCCGCATGCGAACATGGATCACCGTCGATGACTTTGTCGATCGTATTCGGCAATATATTGACAAGACGATTGTGCTGCAAGCGACCGTTTCTCCAGAAGTGGCTGAACTCTGGCTACAAGTCGATGTTGAACGATTGAAGCAGGACTGTTTTGCTCAGTTGGCTCAGAATGCGATCCGCCACTCGGGCTCGGACAACCTAGAATGTACCCTGAACGCATCGAGCGTATCTCCGTCGGAGAGGTTTAAACTCGGGATGCGGCATTCTGCGACGTGGATCCAGATTCTGTTTACAGACAACGGACGAGGTATTCCACACGATTGCAAGGACAAGATATTTGAGCCGCTCTATTCGACAGCTGCGGACGGAACCGGGCTCGGATTGGCGATCGTCAAACGGGTGGTTGAGGCCCACGGTTCACAAATTGACGAAATTGGTGAGGCTGGATTCGGCGCGTCGTTTCGAGTAATGATTCCAGCATGGAATAAGCCCGAGGTCAGTGACCATTAGGATAATGACAAATGCCTACTCCAGAACAAGTGAAAGTGTTAATCGTAGATGACGAGCGACCTGTAATTCGCGAGTTGACCTACGCGTTTGAAGTGCAATGTGACGAGAAATATCATTTCGCCATTTCTTCTGCTGCGTCGCGGCGAGAATATGAAGAGCAGGTAGTAAAATGTCATTTCGATGTATTGATTGTGGATCTCAAACTGGATAGAGACGTGCATATCGAAGACGATGGCATGAGCCTTATTCCGAGGCAAACTCTGTTCGATCCAGACACAATAGTTCTTGTCCATTCCGCATTTGCTGTCCCGGGAGTAGATGCAGTAGCAGCAGCTGTGGAAGTCTGTGTATTGGCAATGCGTGCAGGCGCGCGTGATTGCGTTAAAAAGTCGGAGGATAGTTGTGATCATGTCGTGGAGTGCGTGCTTCGCGAGTTACGAATGCGAAACGAACCATTTGCAAACATTGACATTGAGTGGTGGACTGAACACCAGACGGAAATCATGCAACAATACGGTGGAAGTGCAGTGGCCATCGTCGGAAATAGTATTCTAGCCTCGGCCCCGACAGTCCCTGAATTGCGAGATGAACTAAAGAAAATTAATGCACACAACGGAATACAGGGCATGACAATACGGGCCGGTAGCCCTACGATTGTTTTCATTCCGTGGGGGGAGGCGGACGCTAATGAGCCTGTTTAGATCCGGCGAGCGGTTGTGCTTCGATGTGCTTGCGGCGTTTCGTTATCATCCTGGACAAGGCCCAAAGAAGCGCGGAGAGGCGAAGCCTGCGTTGCGCATCCGGCTGACAACGGCGGTCCCTCGGAAACGATGGTTTGGGCGACTGGTGAGTTCAGGCAAAAGTGCCGGTGGTTGGATGCCGGAGATTGGTCATGATGCGATTGTTGATACTGGGGCTCGAGTTTCGTTGATCAGTTCGGATTACCTTTATCAATGGGGGTTGCTTGAGGGGGCCCGATGGGACGACTTCCCGAAAGGTCATGTGATACTTGCTGATGGAAATCGTTTGGAAGGTCGCCTTGCAACAATAAAGGTCCAGGTGCTCCCACTCCTATCTGTTGTTGAGCTGGACTTTCTCATCATCCAGAAGCGGGTTGATTATCCGGTTATGCTGAATTGGCACGATTTGAAAAGCAGCTTCTCGTTGGTCTTGCTACATGATCAGCTTGCAGTATGCCGTCGTACTTCAAGTTAATATTCCAGTGACGAGTGCCATACGAAACTTCCACGGACAAATCGCCCCGTCTGTTGGCAAACGGTTGTGTTACGCATGTTGTTTGCGGGCGGAGCTTACGTGCCGTCTGCTTCGATATGCTGGCGACACGGTAGTTGAACTGTTGTGCTATGTAACCGAAGGTGCGCTGAAGCAAACATGTTTCTTGGCCGTTAGGTTTGGAAGTTAGATAACTAAATCATCTTCCGATGGATCTTCAGTATCTGCCCAAGAAGCAGTGTCATCATCATTTGGAATTCGTGACGCCGTTGGGACACTGTCTAACTCCGCTTCTACTTTGGCGACAGGTTGGACGTAGCGGGTGCGTGTCAAAGTTTGAATTCTAGATTCTGGGTTAGTATCGGCTGGTACAGGCTTCGGGCGAGTTTGCAGATTGAATGTGCTTTCCGACATTCCACTCCGAACGAATGCCTGACCAACGCCGAGATTCAGAACTTCCTCTGCCGTGAACTTTCCCAACTCGCGGGAGACAAGTTGGGCATCATCTAGACCCAAACGAAACACAATCAGCGTCCCCACATTTCCAAAGAGAGCTTGTCGAACAGTGGGCGTAATTTGGCTGACGTACTGGTTCGCTAACCCGGCAAGCACCAGTTTGTACTTGCGGGCTTCCGCCAGTATCCGCTCAAAGCCCACGGACAAGTTCATGAACGCTTGGAACTCGTCAACGTAGAGATACCACGGTCTTCGCTCCGCTTCGGGCAAATGAGATCTCCGAAAGGCCGCATTGACGATCTTGGTGACCAGAAAACTCCCCAACGTCCCGGCGATCTTTTCAGTCAGTCGTCCTGTCGACAGATTCGCGAGCAGGATCTTGCCGTCGTTCAGCACACCGTCAAAATCAATGGCCGAGTGTCGCTGACAGATGATGTTCCGCACGGTTCGATTCAGGAGAAACACCGACAGTTTGTTGAGCACTGGGTCGACGGCGTTCTTGGGCAGGAAGACGAACTGCTTGTTCCAGAAGTCCACATAGCGCGGGTCTTTCGTCTTGAGAATGACCTCTTCGCGAAAGCCCGGATCGGTCAACATGCGTTCGACGTCAGCCAATGTCGCTCCGGGAATCGCATCCAGCACGGTGTAGAGCGTGAACGTGAGAATGCGTTCCAGCCGTGGCCCCCAGGAAGCGGGGAAGTACCGTTCCAGCGACATCACCGTTTCCGCAACGATGCGCTCGCGTTCGGTCTCATCGCGGGCCTCCAGAATGTTCAATGCGACCGGAAACTGGTCGTCGGTCGGATCGAACAGAACGACGTCTTTGATCCGCTCTTCCGGAATGCGGCGTAGCACGTCATGAATCAAATCTCCGTGCGGATCAAGCACGCCGACACCGCGACCAGCCGAGATGTCTTGCATGATCATGTTGAGTAGCAGCGTCGACTTGCCCGTGCCCGATGCGCCAGTGATGTAGCAGTGTCGGGGCCTCAATGCGGCAGGTAGGTAGGCGGGCTTCGTTACGCCGCGATGCACATTGTCGCCCAGCAACACGGTGCCTTCTTCCGTCTTGGCATCGCTCGCTGGACGCGTGCGAGTTTTCACTCGCTTCAGCCTCTCGGAAACAACGGCAACTCCGGGGAGATGTACCAAGCTCGACAGTTCGGAAACATTGAGCAACATCCCCGGTCGGTACGTGCCGCGAAACCGGATGGCATCACTGAGAATCACTGCCTCATCGTCTTCCAACAAGAAGTCAAATCCCTGCGGCGGGACGGCAAACTGTTCGGCCCAACCTTGAAGATGGTGGTACGTCTCTCGCGTTCTGGCTGTGAGCCGGATCGTGACCGCAAACAGCGGTTCGGAAAACTTGTCGCGAAGACTCCGATCGGTGATGTCATCGAACCAAAACTTGCCGCTGTAGGGATTCACCAACGACTCTCGAAGTGTCTCGGCCCACGGCTTCGTGGCGGGCTCGAACAGGATTTGGAGCAGTGCCCACTCCTGCCGTCCGAGGTGATCCATCGCCGCCAAGATGACTCCCAACGGATCGGGATCAAGTCGTGTGAAGAGTCGCAGGCATTGGCAGTACGGATGACACAGTCCCAGCGTTCCGGCGAAGCCGTCGGCATCACCGATGTCATTGGCGACCGTCCAGTCTTCGGACTCACATTCCTCACGGCCAGTCAGCACGGCAGAGTTCGGATACTGTGCCAGCAACTGGTGCTGAACCTGCTGGACGTCATTCCGGTGGGCCACGAACTGCGTTTTGACGTAGGGTTCCGTCCAGTCGCGTATGGCCTCGCGAATACGCTCGCGTTCGCCAGCGGCGATCAGTTCGCTGGCCTTTTCTTCGTCAAATATCGGCTGTGCTCCCATGCCGAGAATCTCGAACGACACGGGAGCCGTCAGGTTTGCGAGCGACCGAAGAAAGACCTCCGCCTTGGCGATGGTCGACTCATCCTCTGGAAACTGCTCGACAACAATGTGCCCGAGATGCTCACTCTCCACGAGTGGCCATTCGGGCAGCACGATTGCTGAACCATCCGTGAGGAGGGGAGTGGGTGGAAACAACAACCGTTTCCACCACTGGCCTTCCCAGGGGGCTTCCCAGCCATTGAACGCGGCGTCCCAGAGCGTCAGTTCCCGCCGGTCGAACGGCTCCCACGGCGGTTCCAACCGACACGGGTTCGCTTGAAGCGGCCAAAGGCCCATGCCGCGTGCGGCCTCGGCACGGGCCTTCCCGGCGTATTGAGCCCACAGATTTGGCGGACGTTGCATGGGTCACACCAAGATCGTGGCTGAGCACTGTGGGCAATCAAAGTGACCGACGCGGCTACCGTCGATCGGATTCTTCGCGGCCAGAATGTGCCGCTCGCGATGGTCGGTGTAAGAACCGACTCTCCACTGCCCAACGGCCGGGATCTCCAGTCCGCAACTCTTGCATTTCAACGAACTGACGAGCATGACGCCGATCCACCGGGAGAAGAATCCACCGGTGAACCACCAGCCGATGGCGGCCACAACCGACATGCCGGTCAAGTCCTGACTCCCGGCTTTGTTTCCAAGGCTTGCGGCCAAAATCAAGAGCACCAGAACAGACCAAAAGATGCGACGGACAATTCTCATGACAGCCTCCCCTTAGCCCCAAACCACTCCCTTGGGAGTGTCGAATGGGGGAACACAAAGATCGCCCGGCCTCACGTTGGGACGGGTCGGAAATGCCGCTGGGGATCAATGCTGACATTGAGACGGGAGAGACCGTCGACTGAAAGAGCCGACCGTTCCCCGGCATCAATGAACGGGTCTCGCGTTGGTGCGGCCGTCCCTGACAATGGCCCGGTCAGAGCTGTTCGGCTCGGAAGGGGAGTCCAGAGGTCTGTCCAACTCGCGTGCGAGTGATGGAACAGTCTGAAACACTACGTACCAGACTTGGCCACAGCGTGGCCAACAAAGACGAGCAAAAAGCCATGTTTTCTCGAAGAAAATTGCACAGTGCGTGCCACGGCTTATGCGGCTTTTTCAGTTTCTGTATTCCGCAAACTTTCCAAACGCGGTGAGGTTTGGCTAAACGGAACGGGCGAAGAGGGGATGGCGGGGGAGTGAACGAAGTCCTTCGGCAACAAGCTGACGACGTTCGTTCGTGTTGTGATCGTTGCCAGAAGAGAACGCCCCCGACAGCCAATTCTTGGCATCCCTTCCCCGATACCAGAGTTCTCCGGAGAGGGGAGCGGGGTCATGCTGGAACCGCTTCAAGCTCTCTGCCGTGGCAAACCAGAGCCGGTCACGCATTGCGGCCGGGAGTGCCAAAGCCCGCTCAAACAGCGCTGCCAGCCGCCGTTCGTCACCGTCTGGACGCAGCTTGTCGTGAGCAACGATCAACAACCGGAATCCAGCTTGCGGCACGGACGTGCCGTACTTGGCGTACGAACGTTCCAAGTACCGTTCGCCCTCTTCAGACGCGGCCCAAGCTCCGTACTGCTGGAACTTCTGCAAGACCCTCGAAGGGGGCATTGTGCCGTTGTCGAGTTCGACGAAGTTCAGCATCGTCGCCAAAGATGTATTTTCGGACGTTCCAACCTGTGGCTTCCCCACCCGGACGACAAACCCCGCATCCGGGATGACTCGCCGCGTGTGTCCACCCTGGCTGAACCGGAGTTGGCGTTCACGGCGGTAGTACCGCCGCTCCGTAGCCAGCAGCGTCAAATCGTCTCGCGATTCCACCGTCCGCTGCACGGCCAATTCGAATTCGGTCAGCAGCAGTTCGTGCAGAATGCTGTCGATCGCCACGCCGCGGGCCTTGCGTCCCTCACCAATGGGATGTCGAGTGCTGATGCCGTGAGCGGCATACGTGTTGTTGACCAACGTGACGCCCTTGCCGGTGGCGAAATACACGAATGGAAAATTGGGAGATGTCGATCTCACAGGAGCCGTTGCCAGAAATCCGAGTTGTGCAAGGTTGGCCAACTGCCATTGCGTCGTCCGTGCCGACCGGAGCCAGTTCGGGTAACGCCGTTGTACTTGTGAGGCGGTCGCGAAACGCGACCGGTAGACGTACTCGACGATGGCCGGTTGGTGCCGTTGGAGCCGTGGTGTCCGTGCATACCGGAGACGACGAAGCGGCAACGGTCGGATCAGGTCGGCCAACTCCCATCCCGTCCGCAGGCGGGACTCCCCTTCCCTATTCGTTACCCGTGCCGTTGAGCCGTTGGAAACGCCGTTCAAAGAGTTGTTCCACGTAACTGTTTCACCGGTTGCTGTTCGACGTCGCCCGCCAGGCCGACTGCGGATGGATTGGGTGAGCCTTGCGAACCCCGAAGGGACGGCACCTGCCGCCCCGGAGTCCTCACGCATGTGAGGAAATCCATCCGCAGTCGGGCTGGGGCTGGCAACTGCCAACCCAGGACGACGTCGTATTTGTTGGTTTACCTCGCCGTTTTTTAGCTGTTCCGTCATAGCAGTTGCTTGCGTGCTGTTCGCAATCATCACTCCCCTACTTTGGGGCGGCATCGCCTGGCTCGGCAGATTGTCGAGCCAACTCTTGCAGGCATCGGAACTGCAGCTCATGGGGCGCTAGCCGCAGAAATGGATGCGTGCCGAGCAAACCATCTCGGATGGCGGTCTGCTCACCCATCGGCAACTGATCCCACGCGGGCTGCCACTGCGCCTCGAACTGTTGACGTAGGACACTTTGCCGTTCAGCTTCTTGATGTTCGGCTTGATGCTGTTCGTCTTGCTGACGCCGTTGAGTGGCTACTTGTTGCTGGTGTTGGTACTGCTCGACGGCCGGACTGACGTACTGCTCGACGGCGACAAACGTCCTGGCTCCCGGCCAGTGCTTTTTGAGTTGCTGGATAATCAACGGAAGGATCGCATTGAGGTGGGTTCGACCATGCTTCGCCAGGAGACGCCGAGCGAGTTCCAAATCAGCCGAATTAGGGCGTTGTTCCGACCGGCCGAACCAAAGTCGGTAGAACTCGCTGACGAGTTCTTGTTCCGGCGTGCGACGCACTTCGCGAATCGCGAATGATGACGTTGATTCGAGACTTGTCAGTTCAAGACGGGCGACTTTTGGATCAGGCAAGCCGCGTAACCGGCTGCCGCGATCAAATCGCAGTTGAGCCACGTCCTTCTTTCGCTTGTACCAAGTGACGTTGGCGGCGATCCGCGTTTTCACCAGCAATTGGAAGGCAGGTTCCAGTTGTTTGTGGGCATCTGAAAAATATCGTTCCGGGCGAACAGGCAGGAACTGAGCGAGACGTGGGTAGTTGATTCGCAACTGCGGCACGCCGCTGAAGAAATTGATCAGCAAGTACTCGTACAACCGACTGGCGATGGGACTCTGCTTGTCTAAGAACCGCCAGAGTTCATGATCGAGCGGAGCCGTGTACAGGGCATTGAGATTGTCGAGGTACCAGCTACTCAGCCAAAGATGGTTCGTGTCAGCGATGCTGCCGTCTGGCAGCGTCTCATTCACGAAAACCACTGTCTCGTAGAGATGCATCGCCTTGCGGGTGTTGAGCCGTTGCCCGTTGGGTTTGGAATACAACGCATCGCGGCTGTAGATCGTGAGGCCCGCCGTCGCTTCGATGGCTCCCTTCAGGAGCTGCACAATTTTCCCTGAAGGTTGCACTCCCAACCGAGTACAGAGATTACGCCACGTCCATGTGACGGGATTGGCGAAGGGCAACCCTTGTTCGGTGATGAGACTCAAAAACGCCAAGTGAACAGAACGGGACAATCGGCCTGGGTACAGTGTGGCCGTGCTGCGAGCCGTCCGAAAAACGAACTCCAAAGTATTCTCACCTCGTGTCGTTGTTCCCCGGCATTCAAAGCCGTCGAGATTCTTGAGTCCCTTCGTATGCAACGCAAACAGCGGTAGCCGCAGCAAGTTCGCTTCGGCGACAACCGACTGCCTTTCCGTGACGGAGTTGGCGTCGTTGATTGCTGGTTTGGTCTCGTCATTGGTTGAAGGCATGGGAAGGAAGTGTTGTCACGCACTCGTTCCCTCAGCATACCGCGTCGCGAGTTGGCAGTTGTCCACAGTCACCCAGCACATCCGCGTGTGTAATAGAGAGAATATAGATAATGTCGGGCCGCAAAAGTCTTGATCGGCGGCTCAACGAAGCGTCATTCCGTCAGTGCGACTCGGTTCCAAGTACACGCTTCCTCGGTTTCAAGTACACAGTTTCTCGGTTCCAAGTACACGCTTTTGCTCTCCCCGACTCGGTTCCAAGTACACACACCACAGTGGGAAATCATTCCCCGGAATCGTGATGACTGGCAAATGGTGTTTGGCTGACTTCACGCGATTGTGATTGGATGAATCGCTGTAACGATTCAGGTGTGCCTAGGACAAGCGAAGAATCGGCGAGAGTAACTGACTACCCGTTTGATCCGAACTTCAAACCTAGGCGATCGTGGAGCGTCTGGCGGCATGAATTATCCGGCGTTGCCAGTAGCCAATCTCGGCCGGGGCATTTGACTGCCACACGCACTCCCCTACTTTTCCCGCTCGATGCGGTATTTGGGCAGGTGTTTTCGTAGAATGTCGTTGACGACATCGGATCGTTCGCGGCCTTCAACTCGAGATGTGATGTGAAGCTGCTCATTGAGTTCCCTGTCGAGATACAACGTGCAGCGATCGCGAAGTACCAACGCCTTCGTCCGCGACTTCTTGCTGGTTTGATGCGGCGGCAAAGCCTCCACGGAAGTCGGCTTCGGTTTAGCATCCGGTTCGGGGGTAGGTGTCACCAACGTTTGGACGTCTGGAACGTTTGCAGATGTCTCCGACACCGGCCGTTCCGTACGCTGCAACAGCAGCGAACTACCCAATCCGGTGTTTTTCGTGGTCTCCATAGAAAAAAACTTCTTTGGTGAAATCCAAATACGCTTGGGCACCCGAGCTGTCGGGAGCATAGTCGAGCACGGACAGCCCTCGACTGTGGGCTTCTTCGACCTTCACGTTCAGCGGAATTGAAGTGCGGAAGACCAGTTCGCCGAAATAGTCCCGGACTTGCTGCTCGACCTCTTTGGCGACGTTGGTCTTTTGCACTTTCGTGAGCAAGACTCCCCCAATCCGCAGCGTCTTGTGCTCCATATGCTGTCGGATCTGTTGAATCAATTCTTCCAAGTGGCGTACACCCAAAATACTCCAAACACCTGGGTCAATTGGGACGAAAACTTCATCGACGTAGTTCAGCACGTTGACATTCAGCAGCGTGCGTTGCGGCCCCGTGTCGATGATGACGAAATCGTAGTTTTGTTCTTCGACGGCGAGTGCCCGCTTGAGACGCATCTCGCGGCCCAAGCCCAGCCGCCCAGCGGAATCCGCCATCGCTACGTTGACTTCTGCCAAGGACGCATCTGCGGGAAGCAAATGAAGGTGCTCATAGTGCGTAGGCCGCAGGGCTTCCTTCACCGGAACATCATTCAGGAAGACGTCAGCCAAGGTGTACTTGCCCGGCTTCCCCTCCGTAAGCACTGCTGTGGTATTTGCCTGATGATCGACATCGACCAGCAACACTCGTTGTCCAAATCGCGAGGCCAAATTGGCTGACAGGTTCAACGCGCTGGTGGATTTCCCACTTCCGCCCTTTTCATTCAGCCATGCAATCCGTCGGGTCATAGGTCAGGCGTTTGGACGTCAATCGTCGCTGGAACGTCTGAAGCGTCTAGGACGTCCCAGAAGTCTTGAGCGTTTGAAGGAAGCGAGACGTCTGAAATGTCTTGAACTCCTGAGTGGAGGCGAACGTCTCGACGCTTGGAACGTTTGGACGTTCTGAGCGTTTGGAATTCCTCCGTAATGGCCGCCGAAGACGCTGAAGAGGGGAGCGACTGCTCAGAACGCCGTAGTACGACGAAGCAATCCAAATTCGAACTAAGCGCTTCCGCGTCCCGATCATTGTCAGTCACGTACTCAATTTGATCGCTGGACGGAAACCGCGTGCGAGATCTTGCAGAATGAGGTGGGGGAGTCATTGAGGGTGTGGATAAGTCACCTTCAGGGTATCACAGAAACGTGCAAGCGTCCAAACGTCAGAAATGTTTGCGGGGCATTCGGACCGAACGCTTCACTAATGCTTTTCCAGCCGTGATTGAACCTCTCCAGATTCTCATCGAACTAGTTGCGCACCTTGCCTTCAATCCAACAGGCAACTTATGTCAGTGAATGTTCGGGGTAGCGAATGAAACGGTTACTTACGTCGTTGAGCGTTCATGAGTCAGGATTTCAAGGGGTTAACATCAACGTCGAAGAGTTGCTCGGGACACATTTGGCATCGCTGCGATTACAGCCGAATAGTTCTCCACCATGCTACTCAGATTGACGATGAGGACTAATCAAAGAATCGCTACTTCAACGTCTTGGAATTGCGGGTTGATGCATCGATTACTGCGGCATAGCCGAGCTCGGAGAGATACTGCCTGATTGCTTCTACCTGAATATATGGAGCGCAGGTACCGGCATATTTGTCGCGCAGTCGCTCCCACTTTGATCTGAGGATAGCTTGCAATTGGATTGCGTCAGTTCTTGCTCTGCAGCACAAGCAAATGACACAATCAGACAACACCACCTTTTGTCTTCCGGTAAGTAACGCTACCTTCCGGACATCTGGCAATCCAACACGGGGGATTAGAACGGCCGGCCCCCAGACAACTCGACGCAGGTCACCGGAACGACTTTCAGTGCGAAGCACGCGGCCATTTATTAGATTCGATGAATGAATGAGCGGAAGTGTTTCGGACTCATTCAAGCGTCGCTCATGCATTGGAACCAGCCCACGAACGATTCGTATGACAGTATCTGACAGTGGCGACACATTACAAGAAACCGGAGGGGTTGACTGGGCTCGAAGCACGTTATCACGTCGGAGCTTGACAACGACTGTCTTCGCGAAGCAACTCCGAAATGTCTTGGCAGCACAACGCACGACGGTAGATACGTTCCATTTACGCCTTATTTCATCCCACGCGTTCGCATCCTTCGCACATGTCAATGAAGATTCTGGAAGTATACTAACAACTTCGCCAAACTGAGAGACGTAAGGCAGTGCAGCAATCATGAAACCGAGAGCGACACTCGCTACCACCGGAGTTTCATCCACAATACATTCTACTCGTCGACCGCCACGGCAAGTAAATGGCGGATTGAGCAGAACAACGTCGAATCCAGATTTCACAGATTTCAGCGCCAAACACCGCTTTCGTGAGACTTGACTCATAAAATCGCAGCGTCCGATTCGCCATTCCCGTTGTGTGGATCTAAGACGCCGTAGCCGATCTGCTGCGATGTCGGTACCGACGCACAGTGCATTTTGCCATTTTTTCATTGCTGCAAGAAGCAAATCACCATTTCCAACTGCAAAGTCGGCAACGGACGCGACATCGTCTCTACCGACAGCCCCTACCATAAGCTCGGCAATCGGGCGCGGCGTCAAGTGAAAATCTGGCTCAGTCATCAGCTAGGCCGACACAAAGTTAGAAACGTGATATTCGAGCAACCTACCAACGCCCTCGGTCCGACGAGCTCGGTGAATTGGATGATCATATACTAATTCGACACGGTCAGGGTTAGATAAAGCGAATAACACAGCTCCCACAGCGTGAGGTTTTGTTCCGATCGGCGCGATCCGAAGTACGTGCCTTGGGTATGAAGCAGCGATGGCATCAAGTGCATAAAACAGTGTAAATGGGCAATTAGCTGCAGCATACTTGACATTGCGCCAAGCCAGCGTTTCCTTCAACGGACCTCGATTAGCGATGTAGGTAGCAAATGGATAGTCCTGCAAAAAACCAGGAAGACCGATAATTGGAAGAACCTTGTTCGCTTCTGGCTGGACCTGTTCAAGAAGAAAGGCGACGCGAGTGCCTTCAAATCCAAACAATGGGACAAAGCAAAACTCTGAATGAGGATCACCGAAGAAAGCAAACGTCGGTAACGGAGCAATACCATCAATTCTCTCACTCAAATCGTAAATTTCGCCTTCAGTCGGAGTCATGCTCGGACGATAAGCTCCCGGCTCGACATACACTACAATTACTTTCAAACGCGCATTCAGGGCACTCCGAAGTATAGGGGCCCAGGTACTGTGTCGCAAACCGGTAATGTCAAGGTAGATTGTGCGATTGGGTACTTGTGACCATAGTGACTGCATACCTCTTATGCTGCGCAAACGCATTGTTTGCATAGCTCCATTGATCTCCAAGTCGATTTCAAATGCACGTTGATTGGTAACGTCGATAAAACAAACGTCGATAGCGCCATGACGCCATTGCGTAGAGTGCTGGGAACGATCCTCTACCGACACACCTGAAATGAAGGCGCTTCCCCCAATGGGGCAGAACCGACTCGGGTCTTCATGTGTAACTGTGAAAAGCGGATGTTCACTCATCGCCATTGTAAAACCTCTCGAACAGCGTCAATTGCTGCGGCAGTCCTTCAATTACTGTGTCTCGCTTTTGCCGAAGCAAAACTTCCCGAATCGCGCTACGTGGTTTCTCGACGAGGCCTCGTAAATCTTTGGCCGTTAAATTCATCTTTCGCTTCTTCCGATGACTGAAGACGAAGAAGGGACTGAACAGCGGATGAACCATGTAGTCGAACTCCTTTGTGTCGGTCTCGCCCGCGAGCTTGTTTCCGGTTTCTCGAACTAATGCCAAATGCATCACTGCAGCTTTCACTAATTCCTCCACGTCTTGAGGAACGTCCGAATCAGTGATGTGAAACTGATTTACTTCCGGGGTGTGGCCCGATGGTTGAGAAGCTAGAACATTGAAAACCCGACCCAATCCGAGTAGCAGTTTGGTCAATCGCGCCCCGTGCAATGAAAGGCCCTCCAGTTCCAAAAGTTTTTTTCGGCCAGCTGCCTGCGCAGCGATTGTCTGAGTGTCAAACCCAATCGGTTCGGACAGCGATTTCCCTTCGGCAACATGAGCTAAAAAGCTTTGGTCGACCAACTCAATTAGATAACGAATGTTTGTCGCAGCGATCTGTGTGAACGTCTCCCAGCCGCAGTAATACTTGCGTATTCCTCGCAAACCTTGACGAATTGTGAAGAGAGACGCGTATTTGTGATTATCGTACCGCTGAAGCCAATGAGCGCGGTCCCGCATCAAATCACGCATCTCAGTTACCAATGTAGTGTCATGGCCTTCTGACCAGTACTTCAGGAAATAGAGTTCGAGTGGCTTTAGTTCGGACAATTGAATAATCTCGTCCGAAGTGAGGTCTGATTCGAGTGATTTGCGTATCGTTGCAGCGACTTCACCGACTCCTAGCAAATCTGCTTCCGTATCAATGTCAAGCCCGGGGAGAGCCAGTTCGATATCGCGAATGACAGAGGAGTTCTCCTGAAGCAAAACGGCAAGTCGTTTGTTGCAGATTGCTGCTGCGAATCGTCGGAATTGTTCTCCTTCAAGTTTTTCAGGAATACTAATGCGGGCATAGTCCGCAGGATGCGTTAGTTGCTCGTGTAGATTTAGTGTTGTACGCATTCGCCAACCTAATTCCTTCACGCCCAATTTGAAGGTATAAAAGTCTCCCGCGTGTTTGATTAGTGTGTTCAAAACCCGTTGTTGGTAATCGGAGAGGTTTTCAAATTCATCGAGCAAGAAAAAGAATAAGCGTCCTTGAAACTCCGGGAGCTTTAGTAGCGCGGCCATTAACTCATCCAATGGATGTCCTTGCAGCGACAGATTAGGTGGAACCTCATCGGATATATTGTTGATTGAAGCCTCAAACAGTACCTTTGCCGATGATAAGGCTCTGGCAAGTTGCGTCACGGTCGTCACGCTTTCAAGATGAAGGGATGCGCCGATTCGTGCACAGACCTCCTCTGGAAGAACGATGACGTGTGAAGTACGGAGTTGGTACCACTCAATGAAAGAGAGAACTGAGTCACACAGAACTAAATTTACATAATGGGCAAACACTTTTACCCATTGATCCTCGTCAAGCTCTGGTCCGCGGAAGGCCGAAACACGATTGGTGTTTACACGATGGTATATTCCATAGTACGGCCAGTCTTTTACATCAGAGTGTGCGGCGCCAAATAGTTTATAACGAACATCGTAAGAGAGTCCGCGGAGGACAGTCGTCTTACCGGTCCCTCTTCCGCCAATCAGGACGCATGGTCGCTCAGTTGTCAGTTGCGGTAAATAGGATGGTTCGGTAAAAAGATCAAAGAACAAATCTCGGAGCCACTCAGCGCGATAAGCGAAAACGCGACTGAGTTGTTCCTGAATTGATGGGGGCGACTTTTGAGAGTTTGTCATGGTTTTGGAAATAATGGCTTCCAACCATTTAGATCTGTGGTGAATAGTGGCAGTGTGGCATCCGGTACACCGTGACTAAACGCGATGGTCAAACCTAAGCTGCGATATCCTGTCCAATCTGTTGTCGAGGTTCCATTTGTCTCTGGCAATCCAGCTCGCATGCTTGCCTCTCGTATGATGCTGAAGGCATCGGCACGCAGGTGGGTCGGCCATATACGAGAGTGTGGTGACAACGCATTGTCGGCATCGGTCAGTAAATGTACCGGACGAATTCTGACGAGGCTTCGAAGATCGCGCAAGCCGATGTCATTGTTAAGCGCATATGTGGTACAGAATAGAGGGCAATAAAAAAAAGTAGTCTTTCGCGAAACCGACGCCGTATGAAATGACAGTCTTACACCGTTTATGTCGTGCTCGCGGTGCCATGTATCATAGAATTGCTGGCCGGTACCGACAAAATCGTCAACGAACGCAATGTTTGTTGCCCTGCCATCGACAATTGCTTGCAATGCATCATTGTTTGTCAGGATTCGGTTTTCGTCGAGACGCAGGACGTCACGAGCCTTGCGTGCGAAGAGATTCCCACTGTCAGTTGGACGGGGATCTTCACCGGTGACAGGGGTAATCACTACTGACGACAAGAAGTCGCGCCAGACAGATCTGGCCTTGATTGACGACAGCCGAGGGCAACCAAGTTCGTTGGATATTGCATGGAAAGCTGATGCAAATAGGCGATCAGTCAAGATTTCATTGAAAAAGCTGACTGAATTCAGCAACTGCAAGGCGTACGGCTCCTCGTTGTTGCGGAAATTGTCCAACCAGCCGGTTGGATCGATGCGAGTATGCGGTGACCAAACTTGGCTCTCGACGAAAAAGTCGCATTTCGCGAGGACAGTTTCTCGCGTCGCTTCAGGGACATCGAACATTGCATGGGTGCCCAAATCGCGTAGTCTGGACCGGAACGGAGAGTCTCTCTTGCAATTCAGTTTTGAGAACTCAGAAGGCGAAACTTCATGCACAGTCTACAGTTCTGGAACTGAATTGCACGCTCGACGATGTTGATCCACGGGCGAATCGGGTTTGCGGAGAAGATGATCGTTTGCCAACAATTCAATGGTATGATGAGACTGGTGCCGCGAGGCCAAGCGACGCTGGGCGACCGCAATGCTTGGTTCCCGTTGATATAGCATCGTTTTTGGAGGGGAAGTGTTGAAACAATCACCGTTGACGGCGAGCGGCGATGTCGATGAAGCATAGGCCCCACGGGGGCGGCCCGGTTGACCTCAGAGCCGTCGAGTAGGAAGGTTGGGGCGCGGTCGCGGCACTTTGGCGAACTGCCATTCACTTCTGCATTTGAAAACACCGGACGTCTTTGTCCGGTGTGGTTTTTTAGTGAAGAATGCGAAGAAGCTCCTCTCGTGTCAGGTAATCTGGCTCAACCCCGTTTGGCAATCGGACGACTCGCACCGACGCTTGAGAGATTAGTCTTTCGGCAGCCGAAATCATCCCGCTTTGACCAGCCTCGTTGCCGTCAAACATCAAGACCAGCGGACGACCAGTGGCGGTCAGGATCGCGACCTGTTCGTCGCTAACTGCAGCTCCGAATGTCGCGACCGTGTTGGGGAATCCGGATTGGAACAGGTGGTACACCTTGAATGGCCCTTCGACCACAATGAGTGGTCGTCCCTCGGTGTTTTGCAGGGCTTCGGACAAGCCATAGACCAGCCGATTCCGGGGGAAGTCCGCCGGGAACTTGTATCGCGGCTGTTCGTCCGGTGTGCCATCGTTGACCACGGAGTCTCCAGGCCACCGGCCCAAGTAGCCGATGGGGTGGGCATCTTCCAATTGCGGATACGCAAACACCGGAATGGCGACATACCCCGCCAGCAATCCCTTCTTGCATAGACCAAGTCCGAAGCGACGGATCGTCTCCGGCGTCAAACCGCGTTGAAACAAGTACGGCACATTCGGATCAAGGTTGAGAAAAAAGCGTAGGGGCTTGAGTGGGGATGGGACGGGCGGTATCTTCGGGCTGGTGTTTTCACCGACGGCCCCTTGCGACATTTCCTTGCCAGGATTCGCAGGGGTCGTTTCTTTTTGGCCAGCCTCAGACGGTTGAGGTGTTCTGTCGTTGGGTGGTTTGCTCTTTTGCAGAGTCAGCCGTTCCGCGAAGTGCTCGGCAAACCAAAAACGCACGTGATTGTTGTCGTAGCCCGTGATCGCTTTCACCAGTTCGATGACATCGCCACCTCGTTGGCAATCACCGAAGCAGTGCCAGAGCCATGCACCGTCCTTGCAGTTGATCTTGAACTGTTCGGGATTAGGGCTCGGGCCGTGCTGATGACTCGGTAGGGGACAGACTCCGGTGAGTGTTCCTTTCCTAGCCGTGAACCGCTCGGCGATTCCCAGCACCCCAAGGACATCGGGGATCGGGATCTTTTGTTTGACCTCGGCAAACGAAACGTAGGGTCGCTCGGCCATTCTGTTAGCTCCTTTTCTGGGTTGTGAGAGAGTGAGAAAGAACAATCACTTTCACCGTACACCGATTTCGAGAGAGCGTCGAAAGCGATCCCGTGCGACTACCCACCGTGACGCTGGTGCCAATGAAAAAGCCGAACCAACGGGGGCTCGGCAGGTGAGAGAACAATTTCGCAGTGCGAAGGTTTTTTCGCCTTGATCTAGTTCGCAGTTTTTCGATCAACCGTTCTGTCTTCGGCCGCATTCAGGGCAGAAGCCGATAAAGTTCGCCTGTGGCTGGTGGCGGGCGAATTCGATTTCAGTCCAGCCTTCCTCCATCGCCTCTTCTTCAGTGGCGATTCCTTCCCCAGCGTCGCATTCGTAGCAAACGAGACTGAATGGCGGCTCGGGTTGTCGATGTGCGGCCGTGCGACGAAGGACTGATACGATGTAGATGTCAGTCGCCTCGGGGGAGTATTGGGAAGGGTAGAACCCGTCCTTGGCGAACCAGCATTTCAGAGCGAAAGCGAGTTCTCGCGCGGTCGCACGGTTCTCGTCCTTCATCGCTTGAAACATGTCGAGAAAGGTTTGATTCGGGTCCATGATTTGGTTCTTGTGAAAGTAGGGACTGCCAAAAAAAGTGCCGAACCAACGAGGGTTCGGCAGGGGAAAGAACATTGAAACGAAGTGAAGACAAGCAATGCTTCAAGCAGCACTCGCTTCGGCGATGACATCATTGAGCTAAGGCCAACAATCCTGCGGCCTGACGATCCGCCTCAATGCGGTCTCCAGCGTTGGTCAGTCGACCAGCAAGACGCGTCAAGGCATCCACGAGAGCGAAGACAGTGAAGCGTCCTTTTTTCTCCGCGACTTGCAACGCTTCTTTGGCCAACGACCGATTGATGCCGGACTTGGTCAACGTCTTCATTGCCTCCTCGGCATCACTGCCAAGAGTCGATTCCACGGCCTTCTGCATCATGCGGACAAAGCCATCTCGTCGCTGGTCTCGCAATTCGACCAAGCGCAACAGCGTCTGGCGAATCTGCCCCAGGGCGTTATGCACTTTGGCTGTGTGCTTACGAGAAAACTCGACAACGTCCACGGCGTCCCAGACAATGTGGTTGGCACAAACGGCCTGGAACCAGAACGTCGAGATCCCGACAGACCGTTTGCCAACTTCGCTGTTCCAAACGAAGAAACCGGGCGCAAACGCTTCGCCCCCGATCTCCGCCCAACCGGTGGGGTCGATCAAGAAACAGAAAATGTCCTGCTCACCGGCATACAAACCCGTTCCACCGGAAGCTGCCTTCTGTGGCTGCTGAAAATCCGTGGCGAACTCCTGAATGACTTGCAGCAACTCGGTATTCCAGAGCCGGGTGTAGCTGGCTCCATGAATCGACCGCACGATCTCACCCGTAGTGAGTAATTGCAGCGGTTTTTTGCCGACAGGAATGGTTTCGCGAAAGACTTGCGTGGCTGTGCCGGGCGAGAGCCGATTGACGGTCTCTTTGCTGACACCGGACAAACCGCAGAGCTGACTGAAGCTCCAATCATTCATCAGGAAGGCACCATCAGTGCCAACCTGCAGAGACAAGCGACCGTCACCGGCGGTGGCGGTCAGTGCCTGCGGCAATTGCCAACGATCTAACGACGCAGCCTTTTGCGTCTGGCAGTGTTGCACCAAGTCGGGCAGGGAAGCGAAGCATTCATCGGGTGATCGGCGGAACAATTCATTGTTTGCGGCAGTGAGATTCGACATCGGTAGGGTCTCCTTGGGTGACGGGGTACGAACGAAAAGCTGGTTTTCAAAGAACCACTACATTGACCGTAGCGCAATACGTTTGCGCTCGTCAACAGGGCACGGCCATTGTTACTGCCGCTGAGGTGCCATCTGACTAGGTGTCGAGGCGGGTGACTCACTTCCAATCTTGAGGGCGGGTGCATTATGCTTAGAATGCCAATCCCGACTGCCACAAACTGTCAATGTGGTCCAGTCATTGCAACAGGGGGCTCGCGAGAAGAGTTGAGTGATGGTTAGAGCAACTCGAATTGTGCTAAATCGCGTGTGGCACTACACTACCGCTGTCCATCCAATCCTAGCCTGTCTCTTGACAAGTGAATGGTTGTACGACAGTCTGATGGACGTTGGGCCAAATGCCTGAACAAGATGTAAGTCTTCGCGAGCATATGGCACGAGCACGGAGGCGAATGTTGGAGCGACTCAGGCTTGCACGGGCACTCGCAGTTTTCGGTCACCGCGTCAGCAGTTTTTCCGTGGGGGCGGAAGGTCTGGTGAAGGGGCGGTGGTGCGCCTCTTTGAGAGATCGCAACAATCATCTGCGGGAATGCCAAATCTTGGCGGCAAGAGTGGGTTTGAAAAGCAGTCTTGTTGGTGTGGACTCGTGTCAACACCAAGAACGTTATATAGAGTCGGTGGACTAACAGTACATTTGCTTCTGGAGATGAAATGCCAGTTTTTGACGCAAATGTACCATATCCTCTTGTGCATTTAGCTGCTCCAGAAGACTGGGAACAGTTAGGTTCGCTTTGTCGCGGCTACCTTGCTGACCGAGACCGTGAACGACTCCGGGAGTATTTTGACGGTAGTGCTCAGGCCGTCATCGTGGAATATGAGTATGTAGACAAAGATTATCGGGATACCTATACAAATTTCTACGCGAAGAAGTTTGCCGACTATCCGCCGCGCACGATACGGCTCCATTTCTTTCAGTCGCCCATTCCAGCAGAAGCGATGTGGGAATTAGAGAAGTTCTCTGAGGGTTATATTGGGGCTGTAGTTGTCCGTCCAACCCGTATCGCGACGATTGGCAGAACCCTATTAGATCCCCAAAAAATTAAGGGGCGAACAGGATGGATGTGTCTTGCAAATTATAGAGTCAACCTTCTCGGCTCAGAACTTACGATTCGCGCCTTTCCGTCCATTCGTCAAGATTCGGACGTAACGCGATGCGCACACGCTGCATGCTGGATGGTATTTCGATACTTTAGTGAGCGATTCAAGTATTACGCCGAGATAGGACCTTATCAGCTAACTACTCTTACAAGCGACGTTTCATTCGGAAGGCTTGTGCCGTCACGGGGCCTCACCGTGCGGCAAATCTCTGAAATATTTACGCGCTTTGGCTTCTCTACGGTTATTTATGATCGAGACAGCGTCGCAAGAGCGTTTGGCAAGCCGGAGTTATTTGAACAGATTCTCTTTTCATGCATTGACTCTGGGTTGCCGGTCGTCGCTTCTTTAGCAAAGCACAGCCATGCCATAGCAATTACCGGGTATGATCAGGATCTGTCGCGGGAGATTGCGCCAGGGGTCTTGGTCGACACCTATGGGACTGTCCGTTCTTTTATAGTGAATGATGATAATCATCTTCCATATCAAGTCTTGGCGCATCCGGGTGCTAGCGTACGCAACCATCCAAGATCAGATATTAAGCTTGAAGACATTAACGCAATCGTTGTTCCGTTACACGAAAAGATCCACTTTTTGGCAGAGAATGCTCTGGTTCATGCACGGGCCATCCTTGAAAACAAGCGGATCGGTCTCGTTGCTAGTGGTTCAGAGTTGTGCCCGAGCCAAGTTGTGCTGCGATGTTTTTTGGCAACATCACGGTCATATAAGAGATATAGAAAGCAGACGATTTTCGATAAGGTGAGTGCTTATTATGTCTGCACCCCAATGCAGAGGTTCATTTGGGTTGTGGAGATATCCACTAGAGATTTGGTGCCCGAAGGCAAGATAATTGGAGAGATTGTATTTGATGCCACCGCAAGTGCATTGGACCCATGTCCTTTTTTTGTTGTACACTATCCAAAGCTGCTCATTACAAACAACCGCCATTGCCTAACAGAAGACTTCACCTGTCGCAATGTACCGGAGTGCGTTCCATATGATCGATTTACCACAAATTTAACGGAGGTAGTATGATTGTTCGGCAAGATGCAAATCGAAATGCATTGAGAATCGTCGGAATCTCAGAGGAAAGTGGGGAACATCCGTTGGATACCCCAGCCAAAATCTCTGTGCTCAAAGAAGAACTATTGGCTGCGATTGAACCGGACACAACCAAATGGGAAGACGTCAAACGCGTATCAGAAGAGGAAGCGGCTCGGCATATCCTCGCTTGATGCAATAGGTCTATTGTTTGAACCACCTTCTCAAACCTACCCAAGTCACGAGACTTGGGTTTTTTTGCTAAAGAAATGATAGCGGAAAAGCGGGATGAGTCGCAACGCGGAAGTTTAACTGGCCTGTATCGTGATCAGTTGTGTGTAATCAGCATTTGTAATATGCTTCAGATAAAGTGAGTTATCTGAAGCAAAACTATGAGACAGAAGGGCACAAGAAAAAGACGGGAGTCAGACGCTCGAGACCATCGCTTGATTACGGTTGGCGAGACGACCCCTGCATTTGGCGGGTCACGCAAGTTGACGGAAGGTGAGTTGCGTGTCGTCATGGGGCAGGTGATTCGGAGTTGGTTGGGACGAACGCCGTCTGAGTTCACGCGGGCGAGCTACGCTCGCGACCTTCAACAGTTCCTGGCTTTCACCGGGATTGATCCGGTTCATCTGGAAGAGCTCACACGTATTCGCCCGGAACATGTCGCGGCTTGGCGCGATGACATGCAACAGCGGGGGAGCATGAACTCCACCATGCGGCGGAAGCTGACCGCGTTGCGTTCGCTGTTCTCGTACTTGCAAGTCTACGGCTACCTGGGGGCGAACCCGGCACATAGCAAGTTTGTCAAAGCTCCTGCGGTGCCGCGTGACGGAAAGACCGTCGGATTGTCACCAGCGGATTGCAGACGCTTGCTTGACGCTCCTAATGCAAACACGCTAGCGGGTATTCGAGATCGGGCAATGCTCGGCGTGCTGGCCTACAGTGCGTGTCGGGTTGGCGAGTTGGTCAGACTCAAAGTGAGTGACTTCAAGACTCATGGCGAACACCGTGTGCTGGCGGTGTATGGGAAAGGCGGAAAGGAACGTACCGTTCCGTTGCATCTTGAGGCCGTCGAACGATTGGCCGCGTGGCTGGAGTTGTCAGGCATATGTGATGACCGGGACGGCCCGTTGTTCCGACCGGCGATGACGCCACGAGGAAGAGGGCAAGACGGCTTCCAAAGAAGACATCTCACGACTCGAGCGGTCGAACATCTGGTGCGACGGTACGCTCACGAACTGAAGCTGGATGCGGCCGTGACCGTGCATTCGTTACGAGTTACGGCATTGACCACGGCACGGGAAAGGGGAGCGGACATCATCGACCTACAAGACTTCGCTGGACATTCTGATCCGCGAACAACTCTGATGTACATTCGCTCGCGGGATCGGTTGAGTCAGTCGCCTGCATACGTGTTGAAATACTGACGATGGGAAAGTGTGGCTTCACCTCGCTTGGCTCAGTACTCTGATGGAAATCGAATGTGAAGCCGGGGTGGGGAAAAGCACTTCTTGCACATTCACCGAATAAGGAATAGGGTGTAAGCATGCGAAAAGTAAGATTTGCCGAACTCAGTGAATCCGTGCGAACATTCCTCGATCAAGTCAATCGCGGCGAAGGGCTGTTGGTCGAGGATGAGCGTGGCTGCGCCCGCTACGGGGTGATTCCGTACGAAGAGGCGACGATGTCGGAACAAGAAGCGGCTTGGCAACGCATCGAGCGGCTACAGAAGAAGGCGGGCCTTGCGATGCATGTGCAAGGGGCCACGGAAAGCGATGTCGATCAGTTACTGCAAGAGAAGTAATGGGCCGGGCGTTGCCGCCGGATTCTGATGGTCATCGTATTTGACACCAACGTCTTGATTCCGCTCATCATTGCGGCGAGTCGTTCGACTCGCCTTTTTCGTCGTCTGCGGGCCAGCGGACACAAGGTGGCGACCTCACTGGAAATCCTTGAGGAAGCTCGGGAAAAGATGCTGACCAGTCCGACCTTACGGAAGTGGCTGGATCTGTCAGACGACGAAATCGTTCAATTTCTGGAGGACTTGGCCACGGTTTGTGTGGTCGTACCGGGATTGATCGGTGTGCATGGAGTGGTTGTGGCTGATCCCGACGATGACAAGATTCTCTCGGCCGCTGTGGAGAGTCGCGCCGAGTACATTATCTCTGAGGATCGACATCTGCTCAGCCTTGGAACGTGGCAGGGCATCCAGATTCTGAATCGAGATGACTTTTCAGCCGAATTGGATCGCCTTGGAGTCCCGTAGATGTAGGCATGCAGACAATCACAACCGTGGCCGCCGCGTCTTCGCGAATTCTTCCAGACTTCTCTGAGTTGGTGTACGTTGCATTCATGACACTATGCGCGACGTAACCCGCGACAACTTTGGCTTTCTGGTGGCCTATGTGCTGCCTGGGTTTGTCACGCTGTGGGGCGTGAGTATCTTTTCGGGAACGGTACGAAGCTGGTTGGGTACGTCCTCCGAGCAGAGTCCGACCATTGGGGGCTTTCTGTACGTGACCGTCGGAGCTGTCGCGGCGGGCGTATTGGTGAGCACAATTCGCTGGATGCTCATTGATCGCCTTCATCACCTCACCGGGATACCGGAACCAAAGTGGGAATTCGCTCGATTGGGTGACAAGCTCGCGGCGTTTGAACTGCTCGTTGCGGCCCATTACCACTTCTACCAATTCCATGCCAACATGCTGGTGGCAGTCGCGTTCACGTTTGCTGCCTATGCCATTGCCACACCGCTTCGCGGGTTGCATGGGATCGAAGTGGTGTTGAGCTTCGTCATCGTCGAGTTCGTTCTCTGGATCGGATCACGCGACACGCTCTGGAAGTACTACGAGCGGACATCCGCATTGATGAATGGCGAGAAGAGGATGTCGAAGTCACTACCGACCTCGTAGTGCGTCGAAACCAAATTGCAGATCGCACGGTCGTTGGTAGAATGCAGTCGTCAATCTTGAAAGGCCGACGCAGTTTGTGTGTCGGCGTTGTTTCTACCCAACGAAGGGCTATCGGGCGAGACATTTGAGTCATCTGTGGTGAGTCGCCGTCACCTCCTGACAACTTGAAAGACGCGCGAGCGTCAAGAACTGCTTCTCTCATTACACCACCCTGAGCCGCAAGGCTCTTGAGCATGAATGCAGTGCTTGGACCGCGCCCCCGCAAGGGGGCGTCGGCCTTGTGCTGTTTCATGCGCCCTGTGGTGGGGTTGAGGGAGCGGCCGGGGTTCGGCGCCCTTTTTCTTTTGGCGTTGGCTCCAAATGGCCGTGGGCAGTTCGCGATCGCGAACCTGCGAAGCACGGAAGGTGATTGTCACTTTCCAAACTGTCTGAGCAGCCTACTGCTCATCATCCACGACAAGGAGCATGCCATGACCAACGGGATCGGCCACACGCAACCAAAGACAAAGCCACCAGTGTCCAAGAAGCCCCAAGGAAAGGACGACAAGAGAAAGTCGAAAGGCAAAGCCCCGGCTCAATCCAGTAAGGAATGAGATGGAATGCGACGCATCTGCGATTCGTTGTTGGCACCGGCCCAGAAACAAAAATGGCCGCGAGCAAAACGCTCGCGACCAAGCTGCACATAACCGTCTGGTTCAATACCCCTATCCGTGCGTGGAAGTTCAGCCGGCCTCGGGACGTTTTAGCCAACCGACCACAGGAGTCCCGCCGAAAGAGCGAGTTACCCGTGGCCAAGCGACCGTTACGTGCTGGGGAGTATTCTGATCGGGGACAGGACAGACTTCAAGAAAAAAATGGAAATTTGCCTCTTGCATTTCCAGAGTCCCCGGTCAGAATGATGCCAAGCCAACCAGCAGACCACAGGTGCCCCGCATCCCGTGGTCTGCTTTTTTTGTTGGATGCACCCATGACAACTGCATTGGCTCACTCTGGTCAGCGGTCGCACGAGGAGACGGAACCCGCTCCACGGCCCCCTCTGCTGACGGCAACGGAAGTTGCCAACATCCTCGTCGTCTCTGTTCGCACGCTGTGGCGACTGGATGCGAGTGGCAAGCTCCCTTTGGCGGTCACGATTGGCCGTTCCAAACGCTGGCGTGGGGAAGAACTCACCGCCTGGATCAACGCTGGCTGTCCCCGTCGCACCGCGTGGTGTTGGGGTCGTTCTGGCAAAACCTTGTCGACACGTAATTCTTCCACGTACTGACTTCTTCCTTGAGGAATATCCAAATGGCCAATGTCTTCAAACGCACCTACTGGGCAACCGATCCCAAGACCAACAAACGTATCCGGCGACGGACCAAGAAATGGTACGGAAAGTATCTCGATCAAGACGGCATTCGTCAGCGTGTAGCGCTCTGTTCCGACAAAGCCGCCTCGGAGGAAATGCTCGCCGAATTCAAACGCAAGGTGATGCGAGGGAACGCCGGGCTGACCGACCCCTTTGAGAAACATCGCCAGCGACCAATCGGCGAACATGTCGTTGCGTTCCGAACGCACTTGGAAGCGAAACGAAACTCGGCGGGTCATGTGAACACGACCATTCAACGTGTTTCGGCCATTTGCGATGCCTGCTCCTGGCATCAAATAGGGAACATCACCGCGTCTGGCGTCGAGTCATACCTTGCCGATCAACGGGTGGCAGGGATGAGTGTCGCGAGCAGCAACCACTACCTTCGGGCGATCAAGGGATTCACTCGCTGGCTCACACGGGATCGAAGAACGGGTGACAATCCATTGCTGCACTTGTCGTGCATCAACGGTGAGGATGACATTCGGCGAAGACGCCGCAGCCTGTCCGAAGAGCAATTCGGTCTCTTGCTTCAAGCAACTCACAGTGGCCCGGCAGTGTGTGGGTTGACCGGTGCTGAGCGATACTTGCTCTACCTCACGGCAGCGTTCACGGGACTGCGTGCTCGCGAGTTATCCAGCTTGTCTGAGTCAAGTTTCGACTTGAACGCGAGCCCTCCCACAGTCACGGTCGAGGCTGGCTATTCGAAGCGGCGTCGACGAGACACGCTGCCGGTTCATCCTGCTTTGGCGGAACGGTTCGCCGAATTGTTTTCGCAACGGCAGAGCGAACGACGAGTCAAGACTACGGAAGTAAGCATCTCCATCCTTCCGCAGTCTTCAGACACGAACGGCGAACCGCTCTGGCCGGGGGAGTGGGCGAAGAATCGTCATGGTGCGGAAATGATCCGGCATGATTTGGATTTGGCTGGCTTGCCGTTCATTGATGAGCGCGGCGAAGTCTTCGACTTTCATGCGTTGCGTGGTCAGTTCATCACGCAACTCGGACGCAGTGGTGTCTCTCTGGTCGAAGCTCAGAAGTTGGCTCGGCACTGCGATCCACGTCTCACCGCCAACCACTACACGCACCTTTCGGTGCATGACCTCACGCAAGCGGTGAGCCGGATCGCGGCACCGCGAACGCCGATCTCAAATCGTGGGACTGAATCAGCGACGGGAACCGACGATTCACTGGCCCACCCACTGGCCCAAACTTCTGGCAATCGACGTCAATCCGTGTCAGCGGGTGGCAATTCGCCTGATGCGTCTCAAGCATCTCGACCGCATTCCCTGAAAAGCAAAAAACCCCTGCAAAACAGGGGTTTTTCGTGCGATTGCTCGTCCGCAATTGCCGCTCAAGAGGATGCCGAAGGTGGGACTCGAACCCACACTCGGGGTGAACCGAACTGGATTTTGAATCCAGCGCGTCTGCCAGTTCCGCCACTCCGGCCTCTGAAAGCGGGCGGCATCATGGGCTGAGTCTGGCGGTCCGTCAAGCCAGTCCGAATTGTTGCGGGCCGGTCAATTTCCGGCGACGGACCACTCGGTGGCGAGTTGCACCAGCACCTCGACCGCCGCCTGCATTTCTTCGAGGCTGGTCCATTCGAGGGGCGAGTGCGGGTTGTGTTCGCCGGTTGAGAGGTTCGGTGTCGGCAGGCCCTTCGCCGTCAGGAGCGAGCCGTCGGTGCCGCCCCGGATGATCGTCAGCTTCGGTTCGCGGCCGAGTGACTTCATCGCATCGACCGCCTTGGAGATGGCGCGCGGTTCGGAGACGAGGCCCTCGCGCATGTTGCGGTATTGCGGACGGGTCTCGACCAGGATTTGGGCGCGTGGATGTTCGGCGCGCAGTGTCGCGGCGATGCTCTCCAGCAGTTGGGCCTGCTCGCGCAGATTGGCCGATTCAAAGTCGCGGAGAATCAGTCGCGCACTGGCTTCCGCGACGCCGCCTTCGACGTGGTACGGATGGATGAAGCCGTTGCGCCCGTCGGTCGTTTCAGGGCTGAGTCGCGCGGTGGGGAGTCGCGAGAGAAAACAACTCAGGATGCGGATCGCGTTGACCATCGCGTCCTTGCCGACGGAGGGATGCGTGTTGATGCCCTTCACCGTGACTTTGGCTCCGTCGGCCGAGAACGTTTCCGAGTCGATCTCGTCGCGTCCGCCACCGTCCAGCGTATAGGCGACGTGGGCTCCCAGTTTGGCCAGGTCCACCTTGTCGGTTCCGCGTCCGATTTCTTCGTCGCAGGTGAAGCAGAGCCGTACCGCTCCGTGCTTCAGTTCGCCGCCGCGCCGCATCAGTTCGGCCGCCGCGGACATGATGACCGCCACGCCCGACTTGTCGTCCGATCCGAGCAGCGTCGAACCATCCGTCGTGATGACCGAGTGACCGATGCACTTGAGCAGGTCGGGATTCTCAGAGACTCGCAGCACCTTGCCGTCTTTCGGCAGCACGAGGTCGCCACCCTGGTAGTTCTCGTGAACGATCGGACAGACGTTCGTCGAGGAATACTCGGGCGACGTGTCCACATGCGCGACGTAAGCGATGACGGGCACGGCCTGCGACACGGTGGCCGGAACCGTTGCCGGAACCGTGGCCATTACGATCCCAAACTCATCGCACGTCACATCCGCGAGCCCGAGCGCGCGGCACTCGTCCGCCAGCAGACGACTCAGCGTGAGCTGTTTCATCGTGCTCGGATAAGTCGAACTGGTCTCGTCCGACTGGGTGTCGATCTTCACGTAACGGAGAAAGCGGTCGAGGAGCGCGGGCATGGGTGAATCCCTTTGAGGTGGTGATAGTCATGAGTCGGACGCGGAGCCGCCGCAACAATCGGAGTCGGTTGATCACTCGGCCCCCTCACCCTGGCCCTCTCCCCCGAAGACGGGGGCGAGGGGACAAGAAGTGCCGGAGCCTGCGTTCGTAGAGCTACATTCGCAGAGCTACATTCGTAGAGCTACATTCGCAGAGCTACGTTCGCAGAGCTACGTTCGCAGAGCAACATCGCAGCTCGCGACGGCATCGACTCCGAGCGGCTTGTACTTCAGAGTCAGTTTGTCGGCGAAGACATCGACCAGTGTGAAGCCGCTGCGGAATTCGTCCAGCTTGAAACCGGGGGCGTCTTTCAGGCCGCGATCTTTGTTCCAGGAGACCGATGGCAGGACGACTTCGGCCACTCCCGCCGTGTCGGTCCAGCCGCGGAGGCCGCAGTGAAAATGGCCGCCGAACATCGCGACGACGTGACGGTGCGTTTCGAACAGCTTTTGAAACGCCTCGCGGCCCTCCTTGATGTACCAGCCGACGTCGGGGTGCTGATTCTGGTGATGGATCACGTGCGCGATCAGGATCACGCGCTGGTTCTGCTTCGCGGCCTGCTGCATCTCGTCGTCGAGCCACTTCAGTTGCCCGGGCGTGACGACGCCCATGTGGCCGGGGTTCACTTCGGCGTTGCGGAAGCAGACGCAGCGGTGGTCCTTGAGGCTGAACGAGTAATCGGTCTCCTTCCGCACATGCTTCAGGAACAGGGGATCGGGATCGTGATTGCCGGGTACGGCGAAGTGGTCTCGCTGGAGCCCCTTCGCAATTTCAAGCCACTCGGGATAACGACGCTCGTGCTCGGGATTCTCACCGCCGTTGACGAGGTCTCCGCAAAAGATCGTGAACCCGGCCGACGAGGCGTTGATCTCCTCGACCGCCCGCCGCATCAGCTCGACATCCTTCTCCTTCGTCCGTCCGAGATGCGTGTCAGACGGAAGTGCGACCGTGAAGAGCGGCTTCGGTGCCTCATTGGCCATCGCGTGCCAGGGCTTCCACAACCACGACGCTCCAGCGGCTGCGGTGAGCGAGACGAATGAACGACGATTCAGACAGGCTGGTGCAGGCATGAGGATTCTCCAAGCGAGACGCTTCGGAGCGAGGGTAAAAGCCCCTTGAATTCGATCTCACAGGATGCGAAGCGGAACCAGGGGGCTGATGCCCCCCGCTCCGAAGAACAAGAGCAAAGGCTCACGCATTCAGTCCCACGACCTCGAATCCCTTGCGGTACTCCTTCGTGATGAACTCGGCGGCTTTCGTGCTGTTGGTGGCCTTGAGGTTCGCGGAGTCCCAGATCAGCTTCTCGCCCGTGCGGAAGGCAACAATGCCGAGCAGCACGGTCTCGGTCAGAGCGCCCGAGTAATCGAAGTTGCAGGTCGTCGGTGAGCCGGTCTTGCACGCCTGGACCCACTCGTTCCAGTGGCCGATCGACTTGGGGATGCTCGGTTCGGGAGCCTTGAAGTCCTGGAAGCCGTCTTGAGGCAGAAGCTGCCGGCGTCCGTAGTCGGCGGCCAGCATTCCCTTGTCTCCGACGAACAGAACGCCGAGGCCCCAACTGCTGAGCGGCTGGCCGGCGTGATCCTTCGTCTGCTTCACGAGATCGAAGTGCGCGCCACCGTCGGACCAGAAGAATTTCATCGTTCTGCTTTCCAGCGGATTTGAAACGGGGAAGTCATACGTCGCCTTGGCCCAGGCGGGCGCACCGTCTGGATGAACTTCGGGGCCTTCGCACGAGACCATCAGCGGATGACGCAGATTCAGCGCCCAGAACGGCAGGTCCATCACATGGCAGGCCATGTCGCCGAACGTTCCCGAACCGTACTCCCAGAACCGGCGCCAGTTGCCCGGATGGATGTTCGGGCTGTACGGCCGCTGCTTCGCGGGACCAAGCCACAAGTCCCAGTCGAGGTTCGCGGGCACGGGAGTCTCCGCCGTCGAAAATCGTCCGTCCGACCAGCCCTTGTTGCACCAGTTGTACACGGCTGTGACCTTGCCGATCGCTCCCCCCTGGATCAGTTCGACCACGCGGCGGTAGTTGTCGGTCGCGTGAATCTGCGTCCCCATCTGAGTCGCCCGCTTGTTCTTCGCCGCTAGTTTCGCGAGCGCCCGCGCCTCGGCGACGGTGTGCGACAGAGGCTTCTCGCAATAGACGTGCTTGCCGAGATCGAGGGCCACCGACGACGCCGGGGCATGCGTGTGATCGGCCGTCGAGACGACCACGGCATCGCACTTGTTGGCCTCCGCTTCGAGCATCTTGCGGTAGTCGCGATAAACTCGCGCCTCGGGCCACCGTTCGGACGCCTCCTTCAAAAACTTCTCGTCCACGTCACAGAAGGCGACGATGTTCTGGCTCGCCAGTTGGTTCAGGTTGTCCCGCGCCTTGTTCGCCACGCCGACGGCCGCGATGTTCAACTTGTCACTCGGCCCGTCAGCGGCCCGCGCGGGCGAGAACCCCGCAAACAAACCGGCCCCGATCAACGCAGACGACTGCTGCACGAACTGACGACGATTCAGAGAACGCGACATGACCGATGCCCTTTCCTCGAAGATGCTTGTTCCGCAGGACCGTCCACCAACGGAGTCCCATTGTGCGAGCGTTGTACTCCATCCGGTGGAGACACGAAACCAAACGAGGGTTCCGTTCGGCAACGCGGGTGCAGTCGTCAATTGGTGGTCCTCTTCCGGTCCCCTCTCCCCCGTCTTCGGGGGAGAGGGGCAGGGTGGCCTGATGAAAAGGCTTCAGATCCGAGTGAATTGGGCGGTTGGGGAGATCGCGAACTTGTTGCGGTTTCCTCGGCCATCCGTGCCCCGGCTCTGCCATCCGTGCGAAGCCGATCGAAAGGGAAAAACCGCAAGGATGGCAGGGCCAGAGCACGGATGAGTCATGACAAACGGCGCAAGACATGACTCGGTGGTTGAAAGACCGTTTTATCATGCCACCCTCTCCCCGAAGACGCATTGGTATCGACACCACTCAGAACAACCCATTGAATCGCCAGGAATCGGCTTCAGTCACCGTCAAATCAGGACTGGCAGAACGATGGGGGCAGAATGATGAAGACGACTTTCGCAGCCGTTTCTTTCTTCCATCGTTCTGCCTGCATCGTTCTGCCAGTCTCCTCGGAGAGTCGCGGTGGGGGAGAGGTTTGGCAGCCAGTTGAGAAATCAGGGGATCGGTTTCCAGCCAGTCATTTTTCAGCGGGTTTTCACAGGTTGGAAGTCGAGCCACGCAGGACTTCAACACGCCGTTAAAACTTGGGGTTTTGGCTGAACTCTTGCGAGTTCAGAGACGTCCAGATATCGGTGTTACGTGAACGAAGCCGAGTTCCCACCGGGTCCGTTGTTGGGGGATCATCATGAATCGAATCGCGTGTTGTCGCGTGCTCGGGTTGCTGTTCGCCTTGCTGGTCTGGATGGGACTGAACCTCGTCAGTCCGGCGTTTGGCAAGGATGACGTGCCACCCCGGTTGCCCGTTCCCAAAGCGGACGCGCTGCGCGCGGCGGAGAAGCAGATTCGGGAGATCTTTCTCGCCGACTTCACGGCGGCGAAGAAGGCGTCCGAGAAGTCCGCCCTGGCGGGGAAACTGTGGAAGCACGCCGAAGACACCGAAGAAGATGCCGTCGCGCGCTATGCCCTGTTGGAGGCTGCCCGGGTCATGGCGGTCGAGGCCGATGAGTACAAGCTGGCCTTTAATGTGATCGACTCGCTGGCGGCCCAGTTCGAGGTCCAGGAACTGAAGCTCAAAACGTCGGCACTCGTGGCCAACTCGAAGGAAACCCGGGCCGCGACCGCGCAGATCGAATACTGCGAGTTGATTCAAACGACGATCGACGCGGCGGCCCGTGACGAACAGTTTGAGGCTGCCGCGAAACTGGTGCTCCTCCTGGCGGCATCGTCCGCGAAGATCAAGGACACCGCGCAGCGCAAGCCGTTCCTGACTCGTCACGCCGAGTTGAAGCAGCTTCAGTCTCACTGGACGGCGGTCACGAAAGCCAAGTCCGCGCTGGCGAAGTCGCCCGACGACGCAGTGGCCAATGCCACGTACGGTCGCTACCTCTGTTTGTTCGCGGGGGACTGGGACAAGGGGCTGCCGCATCTGGCACAGGGAACCGACTCAAAACTGACGACGGTTGCGCGGCTGGATCTCGAACAGCGAACCACTCCGGAAGAACAGCTCGGTTTGGCCGATGCGTGGTGGGGCTTGGGGCAGTCCGAGTCGGGAGTGGAGAAACAGGAACTGCTGCTGCGGGCCAACGAGTGGTACGTGACAGCGTCCGAAAACCTGAAGGGCTTGTCGCGCACGAAGGCCGATCAGCGGATCGAGGCGATCGCCAAGCTGTATCCCAATGCGGTGGAACTGCAGGCGCTGTTGAGGTCTCGCCGCGACGGGTCAACGGAGTTGAAGAGCTTTGTCTCGCCATCCAGCAAGCCGAAACCGAGGGGCGGACGGGATGTGCCCGCTCTCGGAGCACTCGATCGCGAACTGATTCCCAAGCTGTTGGAGGCGCGGGTTCAGGTGGGCATCAAGACGGTGGGGCAGGAGGTCGCGTCATTTCCTTCCAGGTCGAGCCGTCTCCCGGACACCCCGTTCGTGATCACCCTGATCAGCTTGAATTCGAAGTTCGTCACACTGGACGCCCTCTCGAAAGACGATTTCCGCAGGATGGCCGGACTCGTCAATCTCGAGAGCTTTTTCTCCAACGGGGTCGAGATCCCGCAGACGTTTTTCGACGGCTTCGTTTCTGTCAGCACGCTCAACCAGTTGTCACTCGTCAACGCCGGAGCCGGCGATGCGACCATCGCCGCGCTTCCCAAGTTGCCGCGATTGAAGACGCTCGATCTGACCGACTCCACGGTGTCCGATGCCTCGCTGGATCGGATCGCCAGCTATCCGGCACTCGAAGTTCTGGGAGTCAGTCGGACGCGCGTCACCCCCCGGGGATTCAAACGGCTGACGATCACGACGCTCAAACAATTGCGGGCCGAGAATCTCAATTTGAAGGACGCCGACCTGGAGGCGATTGCCGACATCTCGTTCCTCGAAGACCTCAGCCTGTCGGACGAGTCCCTGACCGGCGAAGGCTTCCAACACTTCAAAGGGCGTGCCCCGTTGAAGCGACTCAGCCTTCAGCACGCGCGGTTGAGCAACGCGGGCGCGGCGCGGATCGCGGAGATCTCGACACTTCAGGCGCTCACCCTCCGCAACATCGTCCTGGACGAGACCAAGCTCAAGACGTTGTGCGGACGAATCCGCGTCGAGTCACTCACCTTCCAGGAGTCGACGATCCCCGAGGCGGCTCTCACGCATTTGACCGCGAACCCGGCCTTGAAGATCCTGCACGTGGAGGGCACGAAGATCACCGGCGCGGGCTGGAAGGGAGCCAAACCGCAGTTGACGGTGACGCACGTCAATCTGTCCAAGTCGGCGCTCGACGATGCGGGACTGGCTCTGGTCGCGAAGGTCTTCCCGAACACGACGAATCTCACACTGAACGAGACGTCGCTCACGGATGCCGGATTGAAGCCGTTGCGAAACCTGACGCGCTTGGAACATCTGGCCATCGGCCGCACGAAGGTCACCGTCAAAGGACTGGCCGAACTGGCCTCGCTCTCCAAACTGAACACGCTGGTGATCCCCACCACCTTTCCCGCGTCCGAGGCGCGCGCCGCGCTGCCCCAGTGCCGCAATGTCTCGACCTATTCCAAATAGCGGTCGTGCCTCCCACTCAACGCGACGGTCGACTCAAATTCGTTCGAGGCCAAACAGGGGAGCGACCGTCACAACAAAAACACGCTCACCAGCATGTCGGCGATTCCCATCAGGCTGGCGCCGGCGATGACTCCCGCGCAGATGGGCTCGTGGTTTTGAATCCAAAGGTTGTTGGGTGCGTCCTCTTCCTTCACGCGGCCCACGCCGAGCAGCCAGAACAACAGGGCTCCGGCGAACATGCAGGCCGAGGATTTGAAGTCGATGACGAACGCGAGGCCGAGGGCGACGGGCGACAGCGGCAGCTTGTTCTTCGAGACGATCCGCAGCACCTCCAGAACCAAAGCGGCAACGCACGCGATACCGACCGCCGTGACGGCCGACTGTGGCAGCTTGTTCAACCCCTCCGTCAGAATCTTCGCGACACCCATCCAGACGGTGACGGACGGCATCGGGAATTGTTCGGACTGAAGGTTGGCGATCGTGTCCGGCTTGCTCGGATCCACGCCCTTTGTGAACAGCACAAAGAACAGGAACGTGCTGGCGATGGCTCCGCTGATGATGCCGATGATGTGACCGACCGCCTGCTGGCGCGGTTTGGCCCCCAGCATGTAGCCGGGCTTGATGTCCATCAGCAGGTTGGACGAGTTGCCGACGACCTCGGCCGTGATCCCCGCCGTGGCGAGGTTCGACTTGATGTCGCCCGGCCGGACGAGGCCGTAGAAGAGCTGCGTGATTTTGCTGGTGGCTCCGGTCGGTGTCATGCTGGTCAGCGCCGTCGAGTTGGCCGCGACGAGCGACAGGATGAACGTCAGCGGCAGTCCGATCAGCGAGGCCCACATCGGCACGTCGAAGAACGACCAGGCCATCCACGCGGTGATAAGGCTCATGATCGGAATGCCGACGAACGAGATCCACAACGGGAACTCAATGTCCTTCAACACATCGTCGCCCGTTTTCTTGCCGAACAATCCCCGGAAGGCACTCGTGATGACATCGGGCTTCGAGAAGAACGACACGAACGACGCGACGACCATCGCCGCCACACCCGGCCACAGCGACCAGAGTGCGATCTGTCGCATGCCAAACGTCCCGTCGGCCTTCGGTTTGATCTCGCCCAGTTCGATCATCCACGGGGCGAGGATGACGTAGTTCAGGATCGCACCGATCATCAACGACACGCCGGCTCGAATCCCCATCAGCCCGCCCGCACCGATCAGGGCCACGTCGAGAGCCGGGACGATCGTGAGCTGCTGCAACTCGATGCCGCGCAGCTTCGGAGCCTTGTCGCCCGTCAGGCCGAACAGTGCGAACAGCTCTTCGTGCAGAAACCAGACCTTTTCCTTGACGATGCCGATCTTGGTTTGCAGCCAGGTTTGAATTCCCTCGGACTGAAGGAACTTGATGAACGCCGCCCCACCCGCCGCGAAGGCCAGCACCTTCGCCTTGAAGATCCCGACCGAGGCGTCCGACGAATGGAGCGTGTCCATCACGACCCCCGCCGCCTGGCCCTCGGGAAACGGATGCTGCTCGTCGTTGATGAACCGCCGCTTCATCGGGAACGCGAACAGGACACCCAGGATGGAGATGGCGATGTTCCACACAATCATCTGCCACCACGGCACGATGACCTTGTTGACGATCATGTATGCGGTCAGAGACGAGATCAGAGGAGCCGTCATGTAGCCCGCCGCCGTCGCAATCGACTGCATCGCGTTGTTTTCGAGGATCGTGAACTCGCTGAAGCCGATCTGTTGCAGGATCTTGAAGAAGGCGAACGCGAGGATGACCGACGTGATTCCAACGCCCAGCGACCAGCCGGTCTTCGCACCGATGTAGAGGTTCGTCGCCGAGAGGATTCCGCCGAGGATGAACCCCGTCGCCGCCGCCCGCAGCGTGAGCTGCGGCATGTTCCCGCGATAGATGTTCTCCAGCCACCACTTGTCCTTCTGCTCGACGCTCCACTCGCGAATCTGGTCCTCAGTCAGTTGTTTGATCGCCATGAGTCACTCCGGGACGAGGGGTTGCTGGGGTTGTTACGTTGTCGATGTGGACATTGGCGTCGGTTCGTCAATCCCGGAGGCGTGACATCGGGGAGTGAAGCGAAACCCGTTTCGAGGGGCCGCAGCCCGGTCCGGGTGAAATGCACCGGCTGGTTTGTACTCAAGAACGAACGATGGACCAAGCGGAGATCGCCGACTTCCGCCGGGACGTGACTCGATGAATGTCGCGCAGGCCGGTATTTTGAGTCCGACGGTCGAGTCCCCGTTGTTCCCGTGGAATTCAGGAGTCACGCGATGAGAGGTCTGCTGCTGGTCTGCCACGTGCTCGTGAGTTGCGGCGTGGTCCTGGTCGGCGGCCTGACAACGGCCGTGGCTGACGACGCGAAGCCCGAGGATCTGACCACCTGGACGAAGGCTCCCTCAAAGTCGGATGCGAACGGGTTCGCAGTCACGGTCGAGGGGACGACGGCGACGCTGAAGAACTCGGGCGAGTGGTCCTATCTGCGGAGCACGGACAAACTTGGATCGGTCACCCTCGCAGCGACCATCACCATCGAGAAGCCGGCGACACAGTTGGGTTTCTTCGGCGAATCGTGGTCGGTCTGGCCCGACCATACATTCGGCGATCGCGGGTTCGAGGCGAGCGTGCTGCTCGCGCGACGGGATGTCGAGCAGCGGCCGAGCGGTCGGCGCGTGCAGTTGTCGCACAAGTACCAGTGCGTCGCGCTGGTCGATTTTCCTCACCGCGGCTACGTGCAGGTCGTGCCGTGCCAGATCGAATTGTCCAAGCCGATCAAGATCGAAGTCATGGCGCACGACGATGAGTTCACCGTCGCGGTGGACGGCCAGCCGAAACTGTTCTCGAAGTGGAACTCCGACGGGATCGCCTCGATCGGCCTCGGGTCGAGCAGCGGAGCCACCGTCAAATTTGCAGACGTGAGCGCGCGAAAGGTGGACGGTCGCGCCACCGCACCGCCTCGGCCCCACGCGGTGAAGCTCGCCGTGCGGACCTGGCTTGGCGGACGGCAGTGGATCTTTGACGGAGACGAACCGATCCTGCTGTTGCCTTCCCCCGAATCGAGCTACATCAACAACGTCAAGCTGCGGCCCGGCGACCGGCCTCGACTGAGTTGGAACAGTCACTGGGACATTCAGAATCAGGGAGCCTTTCCCGAGGGAAAGAACGACACCGTCGATCTGCAGACGTCGGGAGGCGGCCAGACGCTGACGGCCACGTGGCGCGGAAAGCAGCCGCAGGATCGCTTTGCCACGAAGACGAAGATGGTCGTCGGATACGATTCGGCGCGTGACGTCTACACGTATGACACCGACAGCGAATTGGAGGTCCTCACCAAAGAGCCGTTCCAGTTTCGTTACGGCTACGACTTCGAGCATCACACACCGCTCGATCCGTTCGGCTGGCAGTACCTCGTCGTGAAGCGGGACAACGGTGATGTGACACATCGTCCCGTCGGGCCGTTCGATCCGGGACCGACCAGCGACGTGCAGCAGTATCACGGGGCGCGCGTCTGGCACGGACGGCATCCCGGCACGTTGCCCTCGCCCGTCAGTCCGGTGGTCGAGTACGACATCGCTCCCGATCTGAACGTTGATCAGCTCGATCCGACGAAGGTCAAAAAGCGGCAGCTCAACACGGCCGTCTGCGCGGCGTTCTATGACACGGGAGTCAGCTTCGCCCCCGAGACCGCCGCGCCGGGAACCAAAGTCCGCGTGAAGTACCGTTACACCGGCTATCCGGCCGACGAAGCGGCGGCCCTGTTCGCGAAGAGCAAGGTGCAGGACTCGCCCACGATCGACCCGCAGCATCATTTCATCTTCGCCGACGAGTGGCCGAAGGTGACGTTCTCGCAGTTCGTCCCGATGAGCGAGTCGTGGATCATCGGCCGCACCCCCTTCATGACGGGACACAATCGCCGCCCGAGTTATCAACTCGCGAAGTTGCCTCCGCCGGTTCAGGGCGACAACCTCGCGATGCAACTCGGCCCCGGAGCCTTCGGCGCGGCGATGCTGAACAAGGCGGCCGCCTTTCCTCCGAGCGGGGGACGTGAGTCCCCCGGTTCCGCGGCGTCGACGGACCCCACCCTCGCGAAGCCGCTCACCAGGGGACGCTACTCGCTGCGAGCCGTCGTTCGTTCCGACAACGCGATCGGTCCCGGAGGCCGCATCGAACTGAAGGTGTTCGACCCGAAGCAGGACACGGTGCTGGCCGAGTACACGCACTTCACCGGCAACGGCACGCGCGACTGGCGGCCGAATGGATTCGCGTTTGATGTGCCGGTCGATGGCGCGCGGCTGCAACTCGGACTGGGGAACTCGGGGACCGGCGACGTCTTCTTCAACGAAGTCGAGTTCAAACCGGTGGGCGAAGACGGTCAGTTGCCGAACGGTGTCGTGGCGACCGCGAACTCGAAGCCGCCGTTCGAGCCGAACGTACTGCCAGGAACGCTCGCCGACTACCGTTTTCGCGAAGGGCGAGGGAAGCACGTCTACGACGAGAGCCTCGGGCCGTTCGGAATGCTCGAACTGGCCAACGTCGACTGGGTCGTGGACGAGGGCCGCGCGGCGATCAAGTTCACGGACAATGTCACCGGTCGGCGGGACTATCCGACGATGGGTGGCCTCGATCTGAATTACCTGCGGCATCCGGCCTACGCCGACAAACAAACGATTCCGCTCGCGCTGGCCGGTCATCACGGCGGCGGCTTCGAGTTGAACGGCTTCACGCTGGCGAGCTGGATCAAACCGGCGGCCGAAATGGGAGCCTCGACTCATCCGGGCTGGGGCGACATCCTCGGCGTGGGTGCCCGACGCATCGTGTTGAAACTGGAGGGACAGCAAACGCCGTACAAGCTGGCCGCCGCGCTGAACGTCAACGACCGCTTCACATCCGACGCGAGGATCGAGGCGGGCCAATGGAGCCACGTCGCTCTGACGGGCGAGCCGACCGCGAACAAGCACTGGCGCGTGAAGCTCTATCTGAACAGCCGCCTCGTCCACGAAGGGGAGACCAAACAACTGGCCTCACCGCTGACGATCCCGCCGTCCATCGTGCTGGGAACGGAGATTTTCTACTTCCACCACGCCTACTACCGTGGTCTGATCGGCCGCACGACGGTGCTCAATCGCGCCCTGACCGAGGCTGAAATTCTGCGGCTGTCTCAGGAGTGATTCGCGGGTGCCCTCGGTCGATGGTGTCGCCTTCGACACGACTCTCCAAGGAGACTGGCAGAACGATGCGGGCAGAACGATGGAAGAAAGAAACGGCTGCGAAAGTTCGTCTTCATCATTCTGCCCCCATCGTTCTGCCAGTCCTGATTTGACGGTGACGGAAGCCGATTCCTGGCGATTCCATGGGTTGTTCTGAGTTGTGTCGATACCAATGCCTCCGGAAGACGGGCGGGAGAGGGAAAAGGAAAACGCGATCACCAATTGCAGACGGCGTGCACGATTCTCGACGGTTGAATAAGGACACTCGGTCTCGATAACCTTCCCGAGTCATTTTGACTTTCTGTCAGAAGGATCTTTCGATTTCGTTCTGTCTCAATTCTCCAAGTTTCTCAGAGGCGCATCATGCCGATTCAAGTCTCCTGCTCGGAATGTGGCAAGCGTTACCGGTTCCCGGACGAACGCGCCGGCGACACGGTCGAATGCAAGGAGTGCGGCGCGGACTTCGACATCCCCGGTGGTCGCGGCCGCGGGGGGAAGAAGAAAAAGAAACAGCAAAGCTCGGGCGTCGGCGCGGGGGTGATGATTGGCGGCGGTGTCGGTGCGGTTGTCTTGATCGGGGTGGTGGCCTTCCTGTTCATGAGACCGGGCCAGATACCGAATGCTCCTCCGGCCAACAACGGTCAGCCGGTCGCGGCGAATCCCGCCGCGCCCCCTGCGAACAATGCTGCTCCAGCGAACCCGGCCGCTCCGGGAACCGTGCCTCCCAATGCGGCGGTCCCTCCGAACGCGGCTCAGCCCAATCCGGCCGCGCCCGGTGTCGCGGCGAACCCGGCGGTTCCACCTGCGAATGCAGCCAGGGGACCGGCGGCGGCCGGGGGTTTCAACAAGACGCAGGACACGCAGGGCTTCAAGCCAGTCAAGGATTGGAAGGTTCAGGTCGATCCGCTCGCCGAGCCGCTGGCGCTCGACGACATGAAGAAATTCAACATCAAGACGGTGGCGGGATTTCTCCAGGCGGGCTTCGTCACGTACCCGGACACGCCCAGTCCCTTCGTGCTGGTCGGCCAGAACGGTTCGAACAAGGAATCGCGCGACGTCTGGAACCTCGTCACGGGAGCGAAGGCCGATGTGGTGAAGGGACCGAAGGTCAGCGGAAACAACATTGGCTTCAGCCCCGACGGTGCCTACGTCGCGTGGTTTCGACATGAAGGCGCGGGCGGCGGAGTCGAGGTCTACGACATCAAGGGCAAGAAGACACTCGGGGCGCTGGCGGTCGACAGTTCGAAGTTCAACGTGGCCCAGGTCTGCCTGCCGACATCCAAGCGGGTTGTCGCCCTGTCGAACGTTCATCGAGGCATCCTGACCTGGAAGCTTCCCTCCGGCGATCTGGAGTGGCAGATCACGATGGGTCCAAACGGGCAGCCCGATCCGCGGTACGCCTTCAGTCCGGGAGGCAGGTTCCTCGCGGTGGTCGCCGATTTTCTGACGAAGGCCGTGGACATCTACGACCTCGACAAGGGCGAGAAGGCGGGCTCGATCGAGTTTACCGGCAGCGGTCCCGATCTGTTCGGGATCGCCTTTTCTCCAGACGGAAAGGAACTGGCCGCGGCCTATGGCAGTTCGTTCAGCGACAAGACCGAGCGGATCGTCATCTGGAACGTGGCCAACGGCGCGATCGTCTCGGATTTCGAGCTGCCCAATCCCGAGCAACGCAAACGCGACATGCTGAGCAGCAGCACGAGCCTTCAATGGTTTCCGGACGGCAAACGACTGCTGCTGAGCGGCCAGCACGTCATCGATCGTGAGTCCAAAAGCGTCGTGTTCGAGTTCCCCAAACCGTCGCTCGATTTCAAGACGTCGCTCGCCCGGCGAGTTCTCTCCGATAGCGTGATCGTGGCGTGGGAGGGAACGAAACAATCGGCGGCGCTGGCGCCGCTGGAGGTCAAGGCGGACGACATTGCCCGCGCCAAGGAAGTCGCGGCGGCGGGAGGACTGATGTTCGATGCCAAGCTTCCCAAGCTGACCGCGTTCAATCGCGAGAAGGCCGCCGACCGCACGGCGATGGACGCCGCGTGGAAGGCCGCCGCCGATCCCGCTCCCAGCGAGGGAAAGTTCGCCGGCACCATCCCGCTCAAGTCGGGCGACGGACGCCCCCGCGAACTCGAATGTTCCCGCCCCGATATCGGGATCGTCTGCGTGCGAATATCGGACGAAGAGGACTCGACGCAGGCCGCGATCGCAGGCTTGGTCCCACGCACGCATCTCGTCACCGGCAACAACCGCAGCCGGATTCGAGTCCGCATCCCGCCCGTGCCGTGTCGCTCCAACTGGCTCGAACTGTACGATGCGGCCAAGCGGGCTCCGGTCGGTCGCATCGACGTCGACTTCCCGTGCGAACTGATGGCCGTCAGCCCCGACGGCTCGCGAGTGCTCGTTCAGGCCATCAATGGGGAAGGGCGGCTCGATGTCTTCGCGGCAGACGGCGCTCACATCGCCGGTTGCCGACCGTTCCAGGACGAGGGCGAAAAGCTGAAGCGCGAGATCGCCTCCGCCGTTTTCCTCGATGCCAACAACGTGGCCGTGTGCAGCCTCGACGATCACCTGATCGCGTTCCGCCTGCCGACGTGCGAACCGGTCTACTCGGTCGATGACGCCGGTAACGTGGCCGTCTCACCCGGAGGCAAACTGATCGCGACGTCCGCCGAGAAAAAGGTCGAACTGCGCGACACGCTGACGGGCCAGTCGCGCGGCAGCGTGCCGCTGGAAGCCGATGTCCAGGCGCTGTCGTTCTCACCGAAGGGAGACCGGCTCGCCGTGCTGACGTCGGGTCGGAGCGGAACCGCCGTGATCGTCATCGATCTGGCCACGGGCACGCCCACGACGGTGCCGACACCGCAGGCGGTCGCGCCGCTGATCTGGTGCGGTGAGAACGAGGTGCTGCTGGGCAGCCCCAACACCAGCGAGATGGTCGCCAAAGGCAAAGGGCTGAACGTCGATCGCGCCCTGATGCTGGTCGATCTGACGCGGAAGGCCGTCCTGTGGTCCTACATCTACGGCACGCAGGACAACGTGACCTTCGGCCACAAGACGTTCGATGGTCGCTTCTGGCTGGCCGGTGCGGGAAAGGGAAAGGCGGGACAGGTCACGGCCATCGCACTCCCCGAGCCCGCGACGACGAAGCTGATGGCCGACAAGAAATTCGACGCCCAGGCCCTCGTCCGACCCGGAGCCTCCGTCGGTTTGAAGTTTGACGTCGTCAGTCCCCCCGGCATCGACGGCTTCGCGCAGAAGGCACGAGCATTTATCGAAGGAGCGATCAAGAGCAACGACCTGACGATCAAGGAGGGCGCTCCGGTTCAACTGGTGGTCACGATCGCCACCGCCAATGTCACGGGCAATATCACGCTGCAGGCCCTGGGCGGATTTGGAGGCCAGAAGCCGCCGGACATCACCGTCCAGCGCAAGGGGGTGGTGGTGCGAGTCGCCTACGAATCGGGAGGCAAGGCGGTCTGGGAGTCGAAGCACGACGTGAGCAACGACTTCTTCGGCATCACCCGGCTCCCCGAGGGCAAGGACGCACAGACGGTGCTCGACGAGGGAATGTGGCAGCGCGCGCTGTCGATCCTCGAAAAGAATCTTCCCCCCACGCACGTCTTCTCGGCCGAGTCGGCGCGCGGACTGGGAACGTCGAGACTCGCGGGCGACGGCACCCATCCGGCCGGGCGATAAAACGCGCGGGGTCGGGCGTTCAATCTCCCAACCCTACCGGATTGCAGGTGTTAGTAAATCGAGGTTGGTTTTTGCCGCAGAGCGGCACTGGATGGTAGCCGTGGGCTTTAGCCCACGGATGAGGTGCGATGAATGCCCTGTGTCGCGTACCGACATTTGATCGCGGCACTTCAACCCATCAAATGTCGCTACGCGACAACTGTGGGACTGGGGAATTTTCGAGACCGTAGGCTGAAGCCTACGGCTACCATCAAATGCCGCTCTGCGGCAAACACCTGCAATCCGGCAGAGTCAGCAAATTTGAACGCCCGATCCCAGTCCAAGCGACTGCCCACTTACTTTTCTGACGAACTCACTCTTGGGTTGCTTCTTCGCGCTCGCGCTTCCTGTCGCGGAGCGACAGGGCTACCTTGGGGAGCAACTTCGAGGGATGGTGCAGCGACCCGGAGGTTTGAAACGTCCGGGTCGCTCTTTGCCCCTGACCCGTGACCATCGAGTGGTGTTTCGTTCCAAGGATCTCTCCGCCGTGAGCATTCGCATCGTCGTCATGGGAACCGGGAATCTGGCCCTGCCGTCGTTTCTGGCCCTGCTCGATTCGCCGCATCAGGTGGTGGGACTGGTCACTCAACCCGACCGGACCGGACGCGGACACCATCAGCACGTCAATCTGCTGAAGGTCGCGGCGGTCGAGCGGGGGATGGCCGTGCTCCAGCCCGACTCGATCAAGACACCCGCGGCGATCGCCGAACTGCGGGCGTTGAATGCCGACCTGTTCGTCGTGGCAGCCTACGGGCAGATGCTCTCGCCCGAGGTGCTGGCCGTACCGCGGTTGGGGACGATCAACATCCATGCGTCGCTGCTGCCGAAGTATCGCGGCGCAACACCCATTCACGCCGCCATCCTGAACGGCGATGCCGAGACCGGTGTGACGATCATTGAGATCGAACCGAAGATGGACGCCGGGCCGATGCTCGGTCGCGTCCGCACTCCGATCGACCCGAACGAGACCACCGGCCGGTTGGAACAGCGCCTGGCCGACCTCGCCGTGCCACTGACGCTGCGCGTGATCGACCAGCTCGTCGCGGGAACGGTCTCGCGCGAGCTGCAAGACCCGGCGCAGGTCACCCGCGTCCGCAAGCTGTCCAAACCGGACGGCCGCATCGACTGGACTCAGTCAGCCGAACAGGTCGCCCGCCACGTGCGAGCCATGCAGCCGTGGCCCGGCCCGTTCACCGAACTGCACCAGCCCGACAAGCCGCCGCTGCGCCTGCAGATGCTGTCCGTCGAGATCGTCTCCCATGAATCGCAGGCAAGCACGCAGCCGGGTGCAATCGCCAGCGTCACCGACAAGCAGATCATCGTGGCGTGCGGCAGCGGCCAGATCGCCATCGTCTCACTGCAACCCGACGGCAAGCGTCCGATGTCGACCGCCGAGTTCCTGCGAGGCCGCCGAGTTGTCGTGGGCGACCGGTTTGAATGAGCAGACGGTCACGCGGTCGCGAAAGAAATGTTGAGCCCCGACGCCACGGCGTGGGCGCAAATGAGGGCCATACGCACGCAGTCGGCGATGCGGATGGAGCGGTTTCAGTTCGGAGGCAGTGTCGGAAAGTAGCGGAACTTGGAGCCGCTCTGCGCCGGATTATTCACCAAGGAAAACACGGCACGTCCGTTGGCCGCAACCAAAGTAGTTCATCCGTTCCCGTGGGGGACACTCGTGAGGGAGGAACATTGGTGTAGGATTTGGTTGTTTTGTGCCGTGAGTGTGTTGGCCGGTCTGGCATTGGTGCTTTGAGCCCGGAAGTAGTTTGGTCGCGATGGCGG
>JANODP010000348.1:0-4375 GCA_031412755.1 Schlesneria sp.
TCTTCTCGTAGTAGACCTCCTCCCGCTCGGTGCCATCTGGGGCGGTGACCTTGCGCGTCAGACGCATGACGCCGGTGCGGTAGGTGATCTTCTGGCAGAAGTCATTGCCCTTGGCGAAGACCTCGCGGCAGATGCGGACAATGTCGTCGGCGTGGGAGTCGTCCTTCGCGAAGATGAGAGTCTTGGGCAGGTCGGTACGGTCGGGAAACATGTCGGTGAAGACTTTGTCGCGAAACGTGGTCAGCACAGTGCGAATCTGGTCCGGGGCGACCACGTCCCGGTCGAGGTCGGCGGCACTGTAGGTGAGCAGGTTGTCGAGCTGTTCCCAACGGACTTTGCGCGTCTGCCGGTTACGCTTGTCCACGTAGAACCCGGCGTCCACCGAGGCACCGTCCTGCGTGATGGCGGTGTTGATGCGGTAGATGTCGCAGCCCACATTCACACCATCCGCCACGGCAGCCTCATGGTTGTATTCCATGACCAAGTTTTGCTGGAAGAAGCCGAAGGTCTGCTTGGACGGCGTGGCAGTGAGGCCGATGAGCGACGCGTCGAAGTATTCAAGCACCTGCCGCCAAAGGTTGTAGATCGAGCGATGGCACTCGTCCGTGACGATGAAGTCGAATTCCTCGATCGGGAAAGCGGGGTTGTATTCGACCGGAATCGGTTTCTTGTACAGTGACTCGGCGGCTTCGATCGGCAGGTCATCGAGGTCGGGCGCGGGTTCCTTCTCACCCTTGAGCATGGAGAAGATGCGCTGGATCGTGCCAATGACGACGCGAGCCGATTTGTCGAGCGAATTGCTGCTGAGATGCTGGACGATGTATTCCTCGGTGAACTTGTAGTTGTTCACGGGCGAGACGAACTGTTGGAATTCCTTCAGCGTCTGCCGACCGAGATTGCCTCGATCCACGAGGAACAGAATCCGCTTCGCTCCAGCGTACTTGACCAGGCGATAGATGAAATTGACGGCGGTGTAGGTCTTTCCCGAACCGGTGGCCATTTGGATCAGAGCGCGGGGATGACCGGCGGCGAAAGATTCCTCCAGACTGGTGATCGCTTCAATCTGCGCGGGCCAAAGTTTCGCAGCGAGGAGCGGCGGGAATTCTCGCAAGCGCTGCGCCAATTGCTTGTCCTGCTGCACCCAGGCAAGCAAGGTTTCCGGACGATGAAGCGAAAACACGCGACGGCTGCGAGGTTCGAGATCCAGGCGATTGGTAAAGAAGGTTTCCGTCCCCGTGCTCTCGTAAGAAAATGGGAGAGGCGTTTTCCACGTGGGGAAGCCGCTCGGGACGCCGGTGACGTAATTGGTGGATTGCCCTTCGACGCCGGTGAGTGTGTGGCCTGCGGGCTTGGCCTCCACCGTGCCGATCGCTTTGCCATCTACGAACAGCGCGTAGTCCGGCTCACCAGTGGCGAAAGAGAGTTCAGAAATGGCCACGCCGCGAGAAGCAGAGAGATTGATCCTGTCCTTGCTTTGAACGTCCCAGCCGCACGAAGCAATTTGGACGTCGATCAACTGGCGGGCGCGTTCCTCAGGAGTCACATCAGGCATGGGGCGTCCGATCCATGTTGCCGCGGCGGCCATGACAAAGCATGTTTGCCATCAGCCAGCGCATGTCTCCAAGGAAGGGATTGGCGGCGCAGCCGTTTGAGGCACTGGAAATTGTCGCCTTCTTTTTTGCCATGGTGCTTCGCCGTGATGTTGATTCCGTAGTGCAGAATGAGGAACCAGCATACGGAGCAAGCCGATGGCATTCCAATGACTGTGGTTCGGGGTTGGTTGCCACGCCCCGGCACGCAACCATCGTACTTGCGGTTTCCTTACGTACTAAATTCAGCCCGAAAACGCGTCATCTCGCCCCGATGTCATCTGGGATTTGAAGGCGCAGACGCTGCGGAAGCAGAACCTGCTGACGCTGCATCGCGGACGCGAGGACTTCGCGTCGTTGGGTGGGTTGATGGCCCTCAAGGACTTTTGCCGCCGGGCACTGCAACCGGGTCGGTCGATGAAACCACGAGGGGCGTTGCTGCTGTCGCCGCCCGGTTGCGGCAAGTCGGCCTTTTGTCGGGCACTTGGAAACGAAACCGGCCGTCCCGTCCTCACACTCGACATTGGCAATCTGATGGGAGGACTCGTCGGCGACACCGAACGGAACGTCCGGCAGGCTCTCAAGATCGCCGACGCCATGAGTCCCTGCATCCTGTTCGCCGATGAACTGGAGAAGGGGCTGTCGGGCGTGGGTGGCAGTGGCGATTCGGGCGTCTCGACACGGCTGTTCGGCACGCTGCTGAGTTGGCTGGCCGATCACACGAGCGATGTCTTCTTCATCGGGACGGCCAACGACATCAGTCGGTTGCCGCCCGAGTTCACCCGTGCAGAGCGACTCGACGCGGTGTTCTTTGTCGATTTGCCGGGAGCCGCCGAACGCCAGACGATCTGGCAGCTCTACCGCCGCCAGTTCGACATTGCGGCGAATCAGCCGATCCCGACTGACACCGACTGGACGGGAGCTGAGATCAAATCCTGTTGCCGGTTGTCGGCGCTGCTGGACGTCTCCCTCACCGAAGCGGCGAAGAATGTCGTCCCAGTCGCCCACACAGCGGCCGAAGCGGTCACAAAACTGCGTCAATGGGCGAGCGGCCGGTGTCTGTCGGCCGATCGGCCTGGTCTCTATGTCCATGCCACCGATGCGGCAGGAGCCTCACGCCGAAAGGTCCGGCGACCGGCAAATCCCTCGAACAACTGAGATGCTCACGCATGGTATAAGCGTTCTTCACTCACACCTCTCCGGAGCACACCACGATGGGTCTGACGATTCATTGGAGCCTGAAGACGAATAGCCGCACGGAGGCGGATGCTCGCGAACTGGTCGGACGGCTGCGACAGCGCGCCCTCGATCTCCAATTCGCCAGTGTCGGTGAGATTATGGACCTGTCGGGCCGGGACGCCGACTACAAGGTGCAACCTGCCGAGTCTCAGGCACGGTGGCTGTTGATTCAGGCGGGGCAATACATCGAGTCGGGCGACGGCCACTACCCGGTTGCCCCACTACACGTGATCGCGTTTGAGACTCAACCCGGTGACGGCTGCGAACCGGCCAACTTCGGGTTGTGCCGTTATCCCGCGTTCATCGAGGTCGCGGATCAACGGCCGAACGCCCGCTCACCGAATCGGCGAGTGAAGACGGGCCTCACCGGTTGGTGCTGGAGCAGCTTCTGCAAGACGCAGTATGCCAGCAACCCCACGTGTGGCGGTGTCCAGAACTTCCTGCGGTGTCATCTCAGCGTGATCACGCTGCTCGACTTGGCAAAGTCACTCGGCATGGTCGAACGCGTCTCTGATGAGGGGAACTACTGGGAGACGCGCGATGTGGAAGCCCTCGCCAGGGAAGTCGGTTCGTGGAACGAAATGATTGCCGGGTTCGCAGGTCAACTGAAGGACGCGCTCGGGGCCAACGTCGTAAGTGAGATCGCCAAATTCCCCAACTTTGAGCCGCTCGAAGCCCGCGGCCGACGCGACACGTAGGGCGGCCTTACTCTGACCAGTGGAGACCCGCCCATGCTCACTTCCCGTGAACTTGCCACGATGCTGGCTGCCTTGCGCCACTGGCAACAACGACTGCAAGGTCAGGGCCTCGCCTTCGCAGATGGTTTCCCCCACTTCTCCGATGAGACGCCGCTATCGGTCGATGAGATCGATGCACTCTGCGACCGGTTGAATGAACCCGTCCCGGATCTGATGTCTGCCGCCCGTCGCTGATCTCATTCACTCTGGCCTGACGCCACTCGGGCGGTCTGCCGTTTCGTTCTCCTCCTCCATTCGACAAGGAAACTCCGTATGCCCAGTTTGCTCTTGGATGAACCGGCCACATCGTCCACGACCGGCGTGAAAGCCGCTGAACGACTGCGGGCTACGATGGCGGCCGTCCGGCTGTCGTTTACCTGGCTCGGCGTGCGCAAGAGCCTGACCACGGCCCAGAAGGCTCAGGCGGCCGAGTCGTTTGGGGCCGAGGAGAAGTTTCTCAGTGCGGGGAAGAAGCTGCTCGACACCCGGCATCCCGCGTTTCGAGCGGTCACCGTGATTCGGGGAGCGATTCAGAGTTACTGGCGCGGAGTGAGTCTCCCCTTTCCCGAGCCGGGACTGCGTCTCATCCGACAGGACCGCATTGCGGCCTTCGACGACCAGCTCCAAACGTACCGCGAAGATCTGGCCGACGCAGTGGCCACGCTCCAGAACGAGTACGCGGCCCTTAAACAGACGGCCCGGCAGCGACTGGGTGAGCTCTATTGCGTCAGTGACTATCCCGTGTCGTTGACCGAGTTGTTTGCGGTGGAGTGGGACTTTCCGTCGGTCGAGCCACCCGACTACCTCCGA
>JANODP010000349.1:0-52547 GCA_031412755.1 Schlesneria sp.
ACACCTACGACAAAGGAGTACGGCTAACTCGATCCGCCTTCCGTCCTATCGCCAACCGCTTGAAACGCCACTCCACACTCCCCAAATGGAGCCTCACCATTCACCCAGCCTGACCGGGAGATTATTTTGACGTTGCTGCCTCAGTCAGATGAAGGCCGAATGGCAACTCGTCTGCCTGACCCACAACCTGCTGAAACTCTGGCGCGCCGCCCCGGCCTGATCGGACCGTGCCCCGCGAGCGACACCGCGCCTCGCGGAAAGGCAATCAAAATCTACCGGCGTCAATTACAAGGACAGGCTCCTAGCCGGTGGATGCTTACATGCGGTGTGCGACGCTCGCTCGATTGCGGCTCACCGAGATGTTGGAACAGGGAGTCTTCACGAATCCGGCATTTGTTCAATCGGTCCAGCAACAACTCGCTCGGCTGGATGAGTGAACACGGTCTGTCGATATCATTCGGAAGTAGCAATTGAGAAGGATTCGCAACGAGGTGGGGGCTCATCCCAAGCTGGCACAGCAGCCCATCCGATCAGGCGTACTCGGATGCTTCTGAGACCGCCGCCTGTTGTTGAGCGTAAAACTCACGGCATTCCGCCTCACGCCCGCGAACAATGCGGCGTCCCCGAAGTTCGCCAAATCGGGACGTCACGACCGTCCATTGCCCATCACCCGCCTGATCTTCACGGCAAATGACCACCCAGTCCTTGGTCTCTCCCTAATCGTGTGCGTGCGCTGTGTTCGAGTAGAGCGCGGTGTAGTGCCGCTCGTCGCGATGGGCGTGCAGAATGGGAAGCCAGGCTTCGTGCGTCGGGTTGAACCGTCGAGGTGCGATTCGCGGCAGGCGGTCGAGTTCCGATTTGCGGCGATACTCTTCGTCGATGCTCAGCAGTTCCTCGACGGACGGCTGGTCGACATTCTCGGGTCGGCTCCGGCGAATTGCCGTCCGTGGCTGGTGCCGAAATCGACCGGCGAGGGTGTCGCGGACCGCCTGCACTTTCTTTCTCCCCATCCCGGCCATGCGGGCCAACCGTCCGTCATAGGCCGCCGCTTCCAAGTCGGAGAGCGTTTCGAGTCCGAGTTCGTCATGAATGCGTGTGGCCGTTTTCCGTCCGACGCCTGGAACCGTGATGAAAACATCTTCCGCTGACGACTCCCTGCCAGTTGTTCGAGCAATCCCAATCGTCCGGTTCGTGCCAGTTGCTCGACCGACCGTGCCAAGGATTTCCCGATTCCCGGCAGTTCTTGAAGGGCGGCGAGTCCACCACGGGCGAACAGTTCCTGCACGGACTCGGCCAGTGAACGAATTGTCTCGGCCGCCGTGCGGTACGCGCGGATGCGGAATGGATTGGCACGCTGGGCTTCCATCAGTTCAGCGGCGTGCTCCAACCGGTCGGTGACTTCGCCGTTGGTTAGCGCGGCTGATACCGGCTGCCGCTCACGCGAGTCCACCCTCGGCTGACCGCTGCTCAGATCCAGGCGGGAATCGACGGATGTTGGGATACAGTCTTCATGTCCGAATTATACGGCGAGAGTCGCTCCCGACGAGGGCCATGAATCTCTTTCAAGCCGATCCATGACTCTATCCAGACACTGGTCATGAGCGTGGTCACCGGATGGACAACATCGACGTGGTGATCGTGCTGTGCGGTGAGTCGACGCACACCGCTTCCGGCGTCGTTGCCGAGCTTGAGATTGCCCAAGAGAATGAAGAAGGAGTACATTCTGCTCGCGGCTTACAGCGACAAAATTTGCACCACGCCGACCACAGCGCTCCCCACCGACAAGGTTGACAAATGGACGTGGGACAACCTCAAAACCCTAATCGGCGGGAGCCGGTGAAACACGATGTCGAGCAGCAAAAAGACGAGGGTGCGAAAGTGGGGTCCTGAACGCAAGCGGCGTCAAAGCCAGCCGTTGGGTGGCAATGGGGCGGCGCAACGCCAGCCCCCTCCACCAGCGCCGTCGCGGGTCGCGGCAGACGGAGGGAATCACCCCATGGTATGGTAACAGCAGTTGCGCCGAAGCCATCGGACATGGAACACCAGTTCAACGGCGACATGCTGGCCAGTGCAGAGGATCAGCAGCTTGCCCGCGAGAAGTACCCGGAGATTGTTCACGTTCTTGACCACCCGGCCCTGCGGGATGAGTTCCTGCGGTACGACAAGGTGGCGAACACTGCAAAACTGTGGGTCCACCGGGTCGGACTGGCGGCAGTCCTTCGGTTCCGTAGACTCGTTCGCTTTTACCATGCTTGGAGAATGCGTTGCTCAACCGCAGACAACGCGCATTAGTAGGGGGAATTGAAGGGTTGATCACAATCGTCTCGGCCTCAACATTCTACCGGTGGGTACGCGACGAGAAGGACGGCAAGAAGACACCGAACCCCAGCGGGGAACAAGGCAAGCCGCGTGTGATCCGGGATCTGGTCATCGAGATCGCCAAGACGACCGGCTTCGGTTACACGCGAATCATCAGTGAGCTTCGGAAACTGGGGATCAAAGGGATCAGCCGACAGACGGTGCGGAACATCTTCAAGGAGAAGGACATCAAGCCTGGACCGGATCGAACGTCCGACAGTTGGGAAAACTTCGTCCAGCGTCACGGCGAGGCATTGTGGGCATGCGATTTCTTCTCGGTGAAGACGCTAACCGCGCGCGGCAACGTGTATTTGCTTTTTGCAGCGTCACAAAGTGGCTGCGCTGGGATAGTGCGACAGCGATTCGCAGGTCATACTGCCCATCACAGTGAAAGGGCTTGATCCGAATCATCCTTCCGTCGTGATTTGGGGATCTTGAGAGAGGAAAGATTGGCATGTCGAAGTGACGTGCTGACCGCGTTGGAATCTGCGACAAAAAATGATGTAACCTCGTCGAGTTGAGGTTCAAGAAATAGTTGAGTTGACATCAGCGGTCACTTATTTTCAAGATGTGCCGATTCGAGAAACGTTTTCCGCGATTACTCCACCGGTTTGCCCCTTCGGCTTTTGCAAAGGAATAGAGTGTGAGGCCAAGACTTCCGTCTGCGATCGTGGTGTTTTTTTTGGCGGTGTGTGCGTCTCTGGTGAGTAGTGCGTCGGGTGGCGACTTGGATCGAATCATCTCCAAGGCCAACGAGGATCTGTCGATCGGGCGTCGAATCGAACCGATGTCCGTTGTTGTCGACTCGGTGTTTCTACGGCGGGTCTATGTCGATTTGATCGGGCGAATTCCGACGGAGGCGGAGATTTCTGACTTCGCCACGTGGCCTGCCGACGGGCGCCGACAGAAATTGATCGATCACCTGCTGAAGGACGATCGGTTCTCAGATCGCTGGACAATTTTCTTCGCTGACATGCTGCGGCTGCGGTCTCAAGCAACCGGCGGAGCGGCTCTCATCGCTTACGTCCACAATGCGGTCAAGTCGGGGATGCCTTACGACGAATTGAGTCGTCGGCTGATTTCATCAAACGGAAAAGCGGGTCGAGTTCCGGAGGTTGGATTTGTGCTGGGAGATGACGCCGATCCGCTGGCGATGGCGAGCGTGACCTCGCAAGTGTTTCTGGGAGTCCAGATCGGGTGTGCTCAGTGTCACGACCATCCGTTTGATGTCTGGAAGCGCCGCGACTTCTACGACATGGCGGCGTTCTACGGGAAGACGCGGCGGTACGAGAGTCAGCTCACCAAGGTCGTGTATGCCACTGAGACGGACCAGACGACCATCCTGTGGCCGCCCGAAGGTGTGGGACCAGCGGCCGAGCGCAAACCGATTCCTGCGAGGTTCCCCTTCCCGATTGATGAATCGAACGACACGCCCGGTTACATCAAGCGTCTGGCAGCGACTCGGGCGGCGAAGATCGCGGCGATTCCCGTCGCAGACAAACGTCCGTCCGTGGACGACCTGTTGGACAGTGCTTCAGAAAAGGTTGCCAAAGCCACGACGGGCAAGCTGGCGGAAGAGGCGGCTCTTGCCGATTCCAAACGCGACATTCGGAAGATCGACGTCCAAAAGGGACTGTACAAGCCGAGTGAGTTGCGCGAGCAGTTGGCGGCCAGCGTGACCGATCCGCGCAACAAATATTTCTCGCGGGCGCTGGTCAACCGGGTTTGGAAGACGCTGATTGGACGCGGCTTTGTCGAGCCGGTGGATGATTTCCGAGTTGACAACAAGCCGGTCATGCCCGCTGCGCTCGACTATCTGGCCGAAGAGTTCGTGGCGAGCGATTACGATCTGCGAGCTCTGGTCCGGCTCATCGTCACCAGCGACGCCTATCAGCGAGGCCATGCTCCCCCGAACAGCGACGAATCGACGCGTGTTCAGATGGAAGCTCAACTTCTCGCGACACCGGTCCGGCGCATGATTGCCGAATCGCTGTATGACAGCGTTGTTACGGCGGGCCACTTGTTTGAACCCAAGCACAGTCCGGGCAAGAACGAGCGAATGATCCGAGACATCGTGCGTGTCCCCAGGGGTTCCAAGCCCGGAGAGGTGAGCAAACCGAACAATCTCGCCCAGCAAAAGGCCGGTGCCATGACGGCCATGACTCGCGGTGATGCCACGGCTGCAGAAGGTGCCGGCGGTTATGCCTTGGAAGCGGCGATTGAACTCGACTTCACCGCGCTGTTGAAAGATCCAGGTGATGAGGAAGAGGTCGCGCTCGATGAGATGAAGGCGCAGTCAAAGGAGGAACTCGAAGCCCAACGGATGATGCAGCAGCGGATGATGCGGAACTCGGCGGACTACGAAGAAAAAGTGGTCACCCGCGTGGTGGATGACAACCCGGTCTTCAACTCGTCGCTGAGAATGCAGTCACCCGCACCCGAGGGGCACTTTCTGCGAGTATTCGGCCAACCGAACCGTTCGGACCTGGGCGATCTGCGAGACGACAGTGCCTCCATGCGGCAGGCCCTGATGATGCTCAACGGGCGACTCAGCCACGAAGCGGCTCGGGTCGGCGATCTCGAACCGATCCATTCTCTGCTGCACGGAAAGTCGGCCAATCTCGCTGAAGCGATTCGGTTGGCCTACCGTGAAATCCTGACCCGCAATCCCAACGCCGAAGAACTGACCGACGCCAAGTCCATCATCGCCGAAGGTGCCAACACCCTGGATGGAATGGCCGACCTCCGCTGGATTCTGATGAACTGCAATGAATTCCGTTTCCTGCCATAGCCCGTATTAATCATGGGTTGTAGCTGGGTTCGCAAGAACTCAGGTCGTGATAGTGAGTTGGTCTGAGTTCTTGCGAACTCAGCTACAGACAGGCTGTAACACTGAAAGGGAGTCTTTCCATGCTGACTGGTTGCCGCGACTACCATCTTTCTCGTCGTGCGTTCCTGGGTGCCAGCAGTGCCACACTGCTGGGGATGAGTGTGAAGGGCCTGCTGGCGGCCTCGGGCAAGGATCATGCCGCCCAGGCCGAACATGTGATTCTGTTTTGGAACGGCGGCGGGATGTCACACATCGACACGTGGGATCCGAAGCCGGGCCGGCCGACGGGCGGTGAGCTCAACCCGATCAAGACGAGTGCTCCGGGGGTGGAAATCTCGGAGATCTTCCCGGCGCTGGCCGACCAGATGCACCACTGTGCGTTGATCCGCTCGATCGCGGGAACCCAGGGGGATCACGGGCGGGCGACGCATCACGTTCAAACCAGTTACTTGCCATTCCCGAACCTCGTCTATCCGGGCATGGGCTCGGTCGTCACGCACGAACTGCCCAATCTCGGGGAGTTGCCGGCGTACATCAGCATCAGCGGACAGGCTCCCCGCGCCGGATATCTCGGCCAGAAGTGCGAGGCGTACTACGTCTCCAATCCGGGCGACAAGGACCCGTACCTGGCCTTCCCCGAGGGGATTGCCGAGGTCCGGGGAAACAAACGGCTCGAAACGCTGGCCAAGTACAACCAACGCTTCACGGGCAACAGCACGGACTCCCGCCTGCGTGCGACGGAGACCTCGATTGAAGAGGCCGTGACGCTGATGCGCAGTCCCGCACTGGAAGCCTTCGAGTTTTCCAAGGTCTCGCCCAAGACGCTCGATCGGTACGGCAAGACGCCGTTCGGCCGGGGTGCCTTGTTGGCGAAGCGGCTGGTGGAGAAGGGCGTTCGTTTCGTACAGGTCAACCGGGGCGGGTTCGACACGCATACGGCCAACTTCCCGGCGATGCGCGATCACGGCGAGATCATGGACCCCGCGCTGGCTTCGCTCATCAGCGACCTCGCGGAATCGGGCCTGCTCAAGAAGACGCTGGTCATCATGCTGAGCGAGTTCGGTCGGACGCCGCGGATCAACAAGGATGCGGGCCGCGACCACTGGGCCTCGGTCTTCAGTTGCTTCCTCGCGGGAGGTGGCATCAAGGGGGGCACGGTCTACGGTTCATCGGACGAAGACGGTGCCGAGGCGAAGGATCAACCCGTGAAGGTCCAGGACATTCACGCCACGATCTGTCATGCCCTGGGGATCGACCCCAACAAGGATGTCATGACACCGCTGGCGCGCCCGATGAAGCTGGTCGACCAGGGGACTCCGATCACGGGTCTGTTCGGTTGACCTCACGATCGAGTGGTGCCCGGACGAACTGCAAACGAATGCAGAGCAACTGTGAGTGCCCGCCGGTCACTCGCAGTTGTTTTTTTGGAGCGACTGTGAAGTCGCGTGTTCCGTCGATTCTTGTCGGCCGTGACATTGTCGGCCGTGACAATGGTACGGCTCGCAAGGGGACGCTCAATCGTCCTGGGCAGTGCGCGGGCAATTGGCGGGAACAGGGTTGCAAGTGCCTCACCGTCGACTTTAGCTTGGTCTGACTTTGTGGCCCCGATCGGAAATCTCAGGGCCGTTCACGTGGATGGGGGGCGGTTTGTGATGCGTCAGGTATTCGCCGGTTTCTTTGTTCTCTTGGCGGCCGCTCCACTCCTGGCCCAGGCTCCTGCGGCACCGGACGACACCGGTGCTACGGCGGTGCGCGGCTCGATCGTCGAAGATCGCGCGGCGAAGAAACTGCTGGAGGCGGGCGACGCGCGACTCGATGCCAGCGAAGCCACCAAGGCCGTGGAGATCTGGAAGTCGGTCATCGAACGGTATCCGCGCAGCCGTCTCCGGTTCGATGCCCATTTGAAACTCGGCAATTACTTCCTCGATCGCGAGCGGGTCTACGATCGCGCCCGAGTTCACTTTGAAGCCGCCGCCGTCGAAGAGAACTCCAGTGAGGAACAGCGGGCCGAAGCGACGTTGAAGCTGGGGGTCTGTTTCTATCACGCCCGCAACTTCGGCAAGTCGTTTCAGGTGATGCGGGATGTCATCGAAAAGTTTCCGGTCAGTCCGCAGGTGAATGAGGCGTACTACTACATCGGTCTCGGGCACTTTCAACTCGGTCATTACAGCCGCGCGATCCAGGCGTTGGAAAAGGTCGGCACGACGTTCTCCGGCGAGGTTGGCAAAGTGGAGAAGCTCGAAGCGGGCAAACGCCTGTTCGTGCGGATCGAGGACGCGGACCTCGCCGTGCTGGAACCGAACCAGGCGGTCAAGGTGACGTGCAAGGCGACGAGCGGAGATGTCGAGACCGTCGATTGTTTTCCCGTTGGTCGCAACGTGCGCCTGGTGGTGGGGTCGGTGCCGACTCGTCTGGGCCACCCCTCCCCCAACAACGGCACGCTGGAGATTCACGGCGGCGACAAAGTGCAGGTGCAGTACACCGACGAACACACGGCGGACAAAAAGCTGAACGCGAACGTCTTGAAGGAAGTGACGGTCGTCGGCACGGCGATGGCGTCGATCACCGATGGTGCCTTTTCGGAAACGGTCAACGGCGCGGTGCTCGGCAAGGGAGTCAACCTGCGGATCATCGATGCAGATGGCGACGTCTCGGCCAATGCCGATCGCATCGCGGCCACCATCCAGTTGTATCGCCTCAAGACGGATGAAGAACTCGAAGCGGAAGCCATCGCGCGCACCAAGCAACCTGTGGTGGCCGAACCGCCTGCCGCTGTCAGGAAGCCGGGCGACGCCCCATCCGTCAACGTCGTCCCCGAGATCGATCATTGGAAGCTGGTCGATTCCGTCAAAATCACGCTGACGGAGACCAAGCCCCAAGCGGCTGCCACGGATCGTCCGGCTGTTGCGAAGTCGTCTCCGTCTCCCGATCCATTGCCGAACGCGAGTGACTCCGCAGCGACGAAGTTGGCTGTTGCTGTCGTCGGCGAAGACCCCGCGAAGTCGGCGGTCGAGGACAAGTCCGTTCATTCGGGCCTTTTTCAAGCGACGGTCTCGCTGGTGAAGGCGGACCAGATCGTTCCGAACGACGACATCCTGCAGGCCTTGCCCTCCGACGAAGTACGGCTGGTGTATCTCGATGAGATTCACAGTCGCGAGGGAACGCGGCAGGTTCAGGCGGTCGCCCGCTGCCTCGAAGGAAACATCGGTGGCGTCCGCGTGACGAAGGCCGAAATCTCCGACCAGGAATTGAAGATCCAGACCCAACTGAGGACCGCCGACGCGCTCACTCAAATTGCCAACCGCTACAAGGAGTTTGGCCTGCATGCGAAAGCCGCCGAGAAGTACGCGCAGGCCCTCGCCGTGTGCGAAGAGGTTGCCGACGATGCCCGTCGTCTGCGGGGCAGCCTGCTCGAACAACTCTACGTTCAGTTGTGGAACATCTACTTCGCGATGGACAAACTGGAGCTCTCGGCCGCGATGTGCGAGCGGTTGCAGAGCGAATTCCCCAACAGCGGCTTCGTCGACGATGCACTGCTCCGTCTGGCCGAGGTCGCGCGGAAGCAGGGGAACCTCGAACGCGCGATCGGTGTGTACAGTCGGTTGGTGGCGATGCAGACCAGCCAGCTTCGGGGCGAGGCCCAGTTCGGCGTGGCTGAATGCTATGAGACCTTGGCCGGGAAGGCTCAGGGCGAGGCGGCCGCTCAATTGCGGGACCGCGCGTTTCAGGAGTTCAAGCGCGTCTACGATCAGTTCCCGGAAAGCGGTCGCGTCGGCGAAGCGGTCGCGAAGATGGCCAACTACTACTACATCCAGAAGGACTATGCCCGGGCCATCGACACGTTTGAAACGGTTCTCAACAACCAGCCCGACGCCAAGTTTCTCGATGTGATCCTGTTCAACTACGGCCGTTGCCTGTTCCGCATGGACCGCAAGGCGGAGGCCCAGCGACGGTTCGAGCAGTTGATCAGCGAGTTCCCCGAAAGCCCCCTGGCCGCCGATGCCAAGAAGATTTCCGAAGCGCTGGCCAAATCGGACAAATGATGTTTGGCGAGTTGCCATTCCTCACGCGGTTAAACGAAGCAGTCTCTCGGCCGCAACCCAAAGGAAGCGGCGGAACCACGGATGACACTGATGGCACAGATTTCACGGATCAGACAAAGACCAGGAGCACTCCGCATTTTTGTCTTTTCATCTGCGGCATCCGTGAAATCTGTGACATCTGTGGTCAGTCCTTGGCTTCACCCGGCGGTGTCATCGTCGGATTCTGAATTGTGCGCAGGACGACGAGAAGTTGTGAATCAGTAGTACGAGTCCGTTTGAAGTGAGAATCATGAAGCGATCCCTGTTTCTGTTGGTGGGACTGTTGGCCGCGTCGCTTGCACCGGCGTTCGGACAGGAACCGCCCGTGGTGGATGAGGTCGGGCGGCAGGCGGCGGTGCTGGAAGCCGACCTTGGCAAGTACAAGGACTCCACGCCCGAAGCGGCCGAAGTGATGGTGAAGCTCGCCGACCTCTACCATCGCGACGGGCGGTTGTTTGGTTTGGTGCGGGTGACCCAGCAGTTTGTGGCCTCGCATCCGACCGATCCGCGACACAGTGCCATGATGCTGAAATTGATCGACGCCCAGCAGGGGCTGTCTCGCAACAAGGACTTGTCGGCGACGGTGAAGCAGTTCCTGACCCGCTATCCCACCGCACCGGAATGCCCGGCGCTCGAAGTTCGCTTGGCCGACTCGCTCCAGCAATTGGACGATCGCCTGCGCACGGCCGAGGCGTGTCGAACCGTCTGGCTGCGACAGGGACCGACTGAGATCGGCCGGCGGTACGGAGTCACCGCAACACAATACTTCAATTCGCTGGGCAGCACCGAGTCCATTACGCAGGCCGCCGTGTTGGGCGAGCAGATGCTGGACAAGCTGCCCGCCGGCGAATTCGCCCGTCAGGTCGGCGCACAGTGCTTCTACGATTACCGGCGGATCGGGCAGTGGGCGAAGAGCAGCGCGGTGGGAACGAAGATTTTTCAGAAGGGAGTGGCGGGAGACCCGGAGTCGCAGCGTCAGCTTCATCTCTGGATGGCCGAGAACCACGGCAACATCGGACAGCAGATCAATGCCGCGCAAAGTCTCCAACAGGCTCGCGCCCTGCGAGACGACCAGTTCGTTCACTACTACCTGATCTACCGCCTCTATCACGGGGCCGCCAAGCCGAACGAGCTGGAGCCGCTGGTCAACCAGTACGTGCAGAAGTACCCGCAGCGGCCGGACCGACTTCACGGAGTCAGTTACCTGGCCGTCTCGTGCATCGCAAACGGCGAGAAGCCGCGCGCCGTGGCGCTGCTCAAGACGGTGCTGGCCGAGGATCCGATCACGAACGGCAACGCGCAAGCCTTCGTCCGCGAAAATGGGGGCGAACCGCCGCAGTTGGCCGACACCGAACAGCATCTGCTGCAGGCCATCGCCCAGAACAAGCCAGGGGTGCAATATCTCCGCTACGCGCTGGCGTTCGATCTCTATCGCGACCGCCTGAAGGACATCCCCAAAACGAAGGCGATGCTGCGCGATCTGATCGCGAAGTCGCCCAGCAACGATGGCTACACGACGGCAGCCATCGACTGGCTGCTCTACAACTGCGCCGACGACAACGAGTTTCGCGCCGATCTGACCATGATCCTCGCGGCGCGGCGGCAGCACGCCCATCTCGAAGCCCTGCGCGATTCGGTCAAGAACTGGTCGGCCGCCGCCCGGCAGAACAAGGACTACGTCGCGCGGGCCAACATCGCGGCCGAACAACTGAAGCAGGCGAATGCCGACCCCGTGATGACGGCCTGGATCGACCAGAAGAACAATCAGCACCCGCCGGGCGAAGCGATCCGCAACCAATTGCTGCAACCCGCGACCTTCAACGCGATGAGTGATGACGGGGCGCGGACTCTGCTGCAGACGCAGTCCGAATGGTTCCGCCACTACTCGCCGGGAAACAAGCGCGGCGAGAATGTTCGAGTCTACGCGCAGTACGCGGCCCGGTTCCCCAAGGACTATCAGGTCGCGATGTGGTGGTTGGAGGCCTCGACCGACTACGGCAAGCCGGAAGACATGAAAGCGGCCGCCGAACACCTGCTCAAGTTTCCTCCCGAGCGATCGAGCGGGGACGACTGGCGGCGGCTGCTGATCGCGGCGGACCGAACCCCGGCCGCGTCCGCCAACCTCGCCCGCGCCACCTGGACCTGGATGCAGCAGGCCCAGCAGAAATTCGGACACGAGCCGACCTATGCCAGCGGGACGGGCGACCAGTTGCTGAAGATGGGACTCGAAAAAGAGGCCCTCGAATATTGGACGATTCATCTCTCGTTCAACCGGCAGTATTCCGAGTCGGCGGAATGTGCGGCGCGGTTGCTGGCTCGCATCAAGGAGCCGCCGCAGCGAATCGCCTTCATTCAGGAGCAGTTGAAGCACGACACCGATTTTCACGGTCGGTTTGCGCAGTGGCTGGCCGACGAATATCTCAAAACGGGCGACGTCGCGAATTTCGAGCGGGTACTGCGTGAGACGCGGACGCGCCAAATGGAACGTCCGTTCCGTCCGGCGGGCTTCGAGATCTTCGGGATCGCCACGTGGCTCGACACGGTCCGGGCCAACACGATGATGACGCCCGACATCAAGACGCGATTCATCACCGCGATCCGTGACTTCCAAGTTCAGCCGGCGTCGGCGGCGGCCGACCTCGCATTGCTCGAAGCGACGCCCGTCAATCCCGCCGCGAAGATGGCCCGGCTGCTCGATCTGCAACGCGCCACCTACACGTTGGGAAATGAGTACTACGACTGGGATCGAGTCTCTCCGTTCGCGGTCGCAGCGATCGCCAGGAAAGACTTTGTGTCGGCCGCCGTGTTGACGACCGGCATGCTCGCCAACATTCCGAACGTCGATGAAGCCCGTAAGAAAGCCGTGCGCGATCTGGCGACGCAGGCCCTCTCCCGCATGGGCGGAGTCGGACTGACGATCGACGACTCCAGTCCGCTCGCGCCGCTGTTGCAGGCGGCGATGTACCATCGGCTCGGCGATGAGCGGATGGCATTCGATGCCTATCTCGCGAACAAGGCGCTGTTCGACCAGAACCGGAATCAACTCCCTCCCGACCTGCTGATGTTCATCTGCGAGCGGCTGATTGCGGCGGGCAGCGACGCCGAGCACGACTACGTCGAAGAGGTTCTGCGCGGCTGGCTCGTCGCCTTCAGCGAGTCCACGTCGCAAGAGGACACCACCAAGGCCCGCATGCAGTTGCTGCTGGCCAAGAACTTCTTCAAGGCGCGTCGGTACGACGTGGCGCGCGCGGAATACACGACCGTCGTGAACCGCTACGCCAAGACGCCGCAGGCCGTCGATGCGGAGTTTGGCATCGGGGAAACATTCCTTTCGCAAAAGGTCTTCGATCAGGCCGAACTGGTCTTCGAGAAACTGGCGCGTCGGCCCGAAATCGACGTCGTCGTGCGGGCCGAATTCCTGCGGGGCGTGCTGGCGTTCCGTCGAGGCGACCGGGACGAGGCCCGCGACATTCTGCGGGGCGTGCTGGAACGAGTCCCCAACATCGACCTGGCCAATCAGGCCCTCTTCAATCTGTCGGAGGTTTATGGCGCCGAGGAGCGTTACATCGATCAGCTCAACCTGCTGAGAACCGTCGGACGGCTCGGTCGCACCAGCAAGCGGCGGCATGTTCCCGGGACGCCCCTGTCCGTGGTGGTTCACGACAGCGATCTGGGAATCAGTCGCGGACACAACCGCATTCCCGTGCGCGTCACCACGCAGCCGGGCGGCGACTCGGAAATGATCTATCTCGTCGGATCGGGGGCGGGTAAGGGGCTGTTCCGCGCCGATCTGGAAACGCGGCTCGGACAGGCCGCGCAAGGCGATCACGTGCTGCAACTGACCGGAAAGGATGTCATCAAGTGCGACTATCCGGATGAATTCAAGGCCGAGTTCAAAAATGTCCCACTGTCCGATGTCGAGATCGCGGTGGCCGCCGACGCGAAGTTCGAGATCGCCAGCAGCAAGATTGAAGACATCAAACAGGAGTCGTTCAGCCAGCAGTTGGAACGCGAAGCCGACACCCGCAGCGACAAGCGCGTCTCCGAATCTCGTCCCGCCAACCAGATCAAGCCCGGCAACCCAATCTACATTCGCGTGAAGGATGGCGACCGAGACCTGTCCGGCGACATCGACCAGGTCGTCATCAAGCTCACCGCCGACAGCGGCGATCAGATCCAGGTCGCCTTGCAGGAGACCGGGCCGCACACGGGGATCTTCGAGGGAACGGCCAAGACGGGCGATCTGCCAGCGGGAGCACTCGCCAGCGACGCGGCCATCGACCACAGCGCCCTCATGGCGATCGATCGCGACCCGAAGACGTTCTGGATGAGCGAGCCTGACGGGGCGACACCGAAGTGGTTGACGGTCGACATGAAGGATCTGCGGCCGGTGGCCCGTACGAAACTGGTGACGCCCGACACGGCGAAGCACGCGCCCGTGCGCGGCGACTTGCTGGGGAGTCAGGACGGCCAGTTCTGGTTCCGCATCGCGAGCCACCCCGAACGTGAACCGGCTCCGGCGCTCGCGGCGGAATACGGTCAAATGACTCGTCGCGTGTATGCCGGCAATCACACCGACTACACGACGTGGGAACAGGTGGTCGCACTCAACAAGAACGGCAAGCCCTTCGAAGAGGCGACGGCCGAGAACCTGTTGTGGCAGCGCCCCGTCGAGGGCGACGATGCCGCCAAGCCGTTCACGGTCCTCTGGCAGGGCAAGCTCGTTCAGACCAAGAGCGGTGCTGTGCGGATCGCGGTGAAGGGTGGCAAGACGGCCCTGCTGGTCGATGGCATTCTGGAGTTACCCGTCGGACCCGGTGGCCGCAGCGTCGATCTGTGGCTGTCGGCGGGAACACACAATCTCGCGATCTTCGCCGCGTCGGCGGCGGGGGCTCAACCCGTCGAAGCCCAGTTGGCGCGAGCCAACCTGACTTCGGAAGAGGTGGTGCTGCTCCCCTTCCGTGCCGCAGACTTTGATCTGACAAAGGTCGCGCCCGAGCAGCCGGCCGATGGCGCAACGTTGCCGCCAGTGGCGACGATTCCGCTGCTGCTCAAGGAAGGAAAGTACACCAAGAAGACCGAGCAGTTCGGTGTGCAGGCGTTCAACGGAGCGGATGTCATCGGCGCCTGGCAGGCTCCGGACGACGTCGTGCAGTGGGACTTCGAGGCATCGCACGCGGGACCGCATGAGATCTGGCTCGATCTGTCGCACGAAGGCGAAGGGGGCCGGTTCCTGGTCTTCGTCGGCGACAAGCTCGTCGAGGTCAAGGTTCCCAACACCGGTGGATGGGCCAATTTTCGCCGGGTCCGCGTGGCGACTGTCCTCATCGATCAGCCGGGGAAGAAGTCTCTGTCGATCCGGCCCGTCGAGATTGCCGGAGCCGGACTGATGGTGCTGAAGGAGATTTCGCTCCGCCCCGCCACCGGACCGAGCGTGATCTTCGACACTGCCAGTTGGGAGTTCCGCTTCCCCAGGTACGACCTGCGCTATGTGCGGTTCGTCTGCAACCAGTACTCCGGCGAGGCGTTGGCGATCAGCAACGTCGAAGTCGGTGGTCAACAGCCCAACGAACTCTACATCCCGACGAAAGAGGACGTCTTGTCGCTCGCAGCGAACGATACGTTGGAGATCGCCGGCGGGGACAATGTCACGGCCAACTACACCGATGAGGTCACACTGAACGATCTGGCGGGAAGCCAGTTGCTCGTCGGCAAGTTGCAGGCCACGTATTTCAACGCGGCCACGCGGGCGATCAGCTACGACTTCGACAAGGCCGGCAACGGCGCGGTCTTCACGGTTCGCAAGGAACTCAAGCGGATCGACCCCGGCGACCGGATCATCGTCGAGATTGTGGACTACGACGAAGACCGGACCGATCAGCGCGACACGCTGCCGTTTGAAGTCGTGCTGAACGACGGCGCGGCGGTCAAACTGGTGGCCACCGAAACCGAATCCAACACGGGGATCTTCACGAAGGAAGTCGATACGTCGGCCATGAAGGAAGCGGGCAAGATCCAGGTCAAGGCGGGCGACCAGATCACGCTCCGTTACCTCGACACGCACAACACCTTCCCGGGGCACTCGGTGCCGCGGGAAGAACTGGTCTACGTCGCGCGGCCCACGTCGGCCGTGGTGCGCGTCCTGGAAACCCGCGTCGTGCCCCCTCCCAAGGACAGCAAGTTGTCTCCGCAAATCCTTGTCCTGCCGAAGAAGGAGAAGGAACCGCCCGTCAGCAGTGTCGCGTTTGAAGCTCCCTTCACCGTGGAGGTGATCGACCCCGACTCCGCCAAGGACAGCCGGAGTACGGCGCTGGTGACTCTGACCACGACCGACGGTGCAACCGTCGATGTGGAATGCCAGATCTCGGCGAGGTTCTCGGATCTCGCGGGAGTCGCGGCGGAGCGGCAGGCGTTGGAAGAGGGACGGTTTGTCGGACAGGTGATCCTGCAACTGGGCGGCAAGAACAGTCCGGCCGTGGTGCCCGTGATTACAGAGATGCCGCGCGACCTGGTCGGCAAGGTGCGACTGGGCGACAAACTTTCGAGCGACAACGCGAGCGCCAACCTCGTCACGCGAGTCCTCAACCTCGCGGGCAAGGATGTCGTCACCGCCACCTACAAGGACGATCGTCATCCGCAGGGCAAGCCCGCAACCACGTCCGCCACTGGGCGGCTGGTTTCCAACGGACAGTTGTTGGTGACCGATCGCGATTACGACAAGGAGATCACCCACCTGCACGTTGGCGAGCGGCTGTTCCTGAAGGTGACCGACGCCGATCTCGACACCACCGATGCCCGCGACTTTGCCACCGTCGAGATCACCACCGAACTCGGCGAGAAGGAGTCGATCAAGGTGGAGGAGACGCTGGCTCACAGCGGCGTCTTCACCGGCTCGCTGCAACTGAAGGCGGTCGAGAAACCGACACCGGGAAATCTGAATGCGGCCGATCCGGTGATCGAAAGCTACTTTGGCGATCAAGTGACAGTCCGCTTCGTGGATCTCGCGGCGAGTACGGAGACCGGCACGTTGGAACAAGTCAGCCTGCTCCCCGTCGTCGTCGGCACCGATGGCCTGGTGGCCGCGTTCAGCAAGACGTTCCACGACGAAGGGCTGGCCGTGGAGACCAAGTTCCGCATCGCCGAAAGCTACTTCGAACTCTTCAAGAGTCACAAGACGCTGGGACGCGAGTCCGAGAAAAAGATCGACCTCGAAGCGGGACGCCGCGTTCTGCGCGAGGTGATGGAGGACTATCCCGATCCGAAATACGCACCGCGGATCGTCTACCTGTTGGGGCAGTTTGCCCAGGAGCTGGACCAGTGGGATGAGGCGATCAAATCCTACGATCTCATTCTGCGGCAGTATCCGGATCACAACCTCGCGCCCGACGCCCAGTACAAGCTGGCGCAGTGCTACGAGCAGGCGGGTGACTTCGATCAGGCGTTGGAGGCGTATGTGACGCTGGCGGCGACTCATCCCAAGAGCCCGTTGATACCGAACGTGATGATTCGCATCTCCGACTACTTCTACAAGCACGAGAAGTACGAGGTCGCCGCGCAGGTGGGCGAGAAATTCCTGGACCGGTTCGAGTCGCACTCGAACGCGCCGCGGATGGCCTTCCGCATCGGCCAGTGCTACTACAAAGCCAAGAAATATCAGACGGCGGGCAAGTCGTTCGACAAGTTCACGGAATTGTTCCTGAAGGACGCGCTGTGCGCCGACGCCTATTTCTGGGCGGGCGAGAGTTATCGCATGGTGGGCAACAACCGTCAGGCGTTCATCAGCTACAACAACTGCCGCTGGAAGCACCCCGACAGCGAGGGAGCCAAGTACGCCCGCGGTCGGTTGGCCCTTCCCGAAATGCTGCAACAGTTCGAGGCCGAGGCCAACAGCGTGGATGACAACAACTGACTTTCAAAACCAACGATGTTCATACCGCCCTCCGGGCTTGTCCCGGTGGCTCGACGGATTCCGCACTACTCCATCAAGACAGACGACCAACGGGGCTTCGCCTGAGACATTTCCCACCTTTGTTGCCTTCGTTGGCTTCTGTTTAAAAGCGGATGAACAGAAGCCAACGAAGGCAACAAGGGTGGAGATGGCAACGACACTGTTTTTCAATCCGGAACAAAACTGATGTGGTTAATTCTGTCCCTCTTGTTGCTCGGTCAGACTGATTCTCCCGGGACTGATCCCGGCGCAGCCTCCAAGTCGCCGCCCGCCGCCAACGCGGCTCCCGCGGAAGGCTCGGCACCGAAACCGGAGTCCGTGCCCAAGGCGGCGGATTCATCGCCCCCCAAGTCCGAACCGGCTGCGACGGGCAGCTCGACCGAAAAGCCGTCGGGCTGGTTGCACGACATGATGCACTCGGGGGCGTTGGGTTACATGATTGCCGGCGGCATCTTCATGTGGCCGATCCTGATCCTGGGGGTGGTGGCGCTGGCCGTGATCATCGAGCGGTATCGAGCCCTGCTCATGCTGAACACAAAGGCCGAGGATCTGCGCAGGAAGGTGCGAGAACTGCTGGAAGCCGATCGCGTCGAAGAGGCGCTCAACCTGTGCGATCGTGAACACGGCCCCGTGCCGGCAATTCTGGCCGCCGGACTGCGGAAATACCTCGTGGCCGATCGGCTGGGGTACGACGCCGCCAAGATCGAGGAGCAGGTGATCAAGGGGATGGACGATTACTCCGTTCACGTGGTGGCCGCGATGGATCGCCACCTGCCGATTCTCGCGACGGTTTCGAGCGCGGCTCCGATGATCGGATTCCTGGGGACGGTTCAAGGGATGGTGCTCTCGTTCGCAGACATCGTCGCCAAGATGGGCGAGGTGAACATCGTGGTGGCGGCGGCCGACGGGATCATGGTCTCGCTGTTGACGACGGTGCTCGGACTGGTCGTCGGGATTCCGGCCTTCATCGCCTTCAACTACTTCAACAGCGTCGTGAACGAGTTCATCCTCAACGTGGAAGAGTCGTCCGCGGAACTGATCGAAGCCGTCACGATGCAGTTGGCGTTCGCGGGCAAGGAAGAGACATTGTCGGGGAAAGGTTGATGGTCGAGGGTTGATGGTTGACGGTCAGCCATTGACCTTCGCAGCCTTCGCTCTCACCTCGTCACCATCAACCCTCCACCATCAACCATGGACCATTCCATGCGACACGAACGCATCACCAAAAAACTGCTCGTCGAACCGGCCGCCGTGGCGACGGGCGACATCGCGTTCAACCTGATCGTGTTCTTCCTCGTCTGCGCCTCGACACAGCCCGACACCGGCAAGCGACAGGATCTGCCGCGCAGCGAGCAGACCAAGCAACAGGAACAGAAGAGCCAGAACATTGAACTCGCCCTGACGCGGACGCGCACCGTCGTCAGTCTCAATGGCGATCCCGTGAAGGTCGGCGAGTTGCCGGCGCGACTGCGGCGTCTGCTGGAAGGCAAGCGCAGTCCCGAGGACCGGGTCGTCGTCGTGAAGAGCAAGCCCGACGTGCCCTATGACCACTGGATTGCCACCACGACACTGATCCAGGATTTGGGAGCGAGCATCACCATCCAGCGCGAGGAAGAACGAACAGTCGTGGTCGGACAGTGATGTAGGATGGGCATTCCTGCCCGTCCAGTATTGGAGTTGAAGACGGGACGGGCAGGAGTGCCCATCCTTCGGGTAAGGTTTTCATGAAGTTCAAACGGCGAGCAATGAAGGCGGACGTCCCCAGCGTGGCGATGGGGGACATTGCCTTCAATCTGTTGATCTTCTTCGTGATCCTGGCCAAGGCGCAGGACGACAGTCACCTGCAATGGCAGCCGGCGCAGGCGAAGCAGTTGCAGGGGTTCGCCTCCTCGAAGGCCAGTGTTCTCATCGATCGGGAGAACAAGTTGCATTTGAACGGCAAGGAAATCGGTCAGGCCCAGCTTGCCAAAGGAGTCGGCGATATCCTCGGATCGGCTCCGCAGGGAGATCGCACCGTGCTGTTGAAGGTCCACAAGGACGCGACGGCCATGTATTACGAGGCGGTGATCGAGGCGATCAGCGAGGCGGGCGGCGATCTCGTCCACGTTCTGGAAGAAAAACAGTAGCGCGTGTTTCAAGACTGCTTTCGGAGCGTCAGCGTTACCCAACGAGATGAGGCAGGAAATGGACGGCGAATTGAAGGACAGCCCGGTTTCACGACCGGTCGTGGCGGGTCTCGGCAACGACGTGCGGAACCTGAAGGAGAGCGGCTCGGCCTCGGTGGCCGAACTGCGGGAATTCCTGAAGTCCCTCAAGGCCCGTAATCCGCAGGAAGTGATCGGCATCGTTTCGTCGAACCTGCTGGTGCAGAGCCTGGGAATCTCGTGCGTGATCACGGTGGTACTCATGGCGGTGTTCACTGCCGGGCCGTACTTCGTCTACGGTCCCCCCAAGCCCAATGCGGTCGCCGCCAAGCCCACCGCGACGAACAGCAGTCGCCCCACCTCAGACGGCGCGGCATCCACCGGCAACTCATCGCCAGCCGGACCCGCGGCGTCCGGTGTGCGTGACGCGGAAAACGCCGTCAAAGTCATGGGGTTGGAGGAAACCAAGTCGGCCGATCCGAAGAAGAATCCGCTCGACAAACCCGACATCGACAAGCTGCTCGACGGCCTGTGATCGCACGCGGCAGAAAAACGTGATCCCCCAGCGTGAGGCCACGTGCTTCTCGGTGAGTATCGTCTGTCCGGTCGTTTCCAAGACATCCTTGCACCATGACGTTCTTTTCGCGATTGCCCCGCAGGCTGATCCGGCAGACCCAAGGTTATGCCGCGCTGTGGCTGGTCGCGCTGGTTCTGTGGCGCGTTCAAAACTGGCTGCCCGCGTGGCTGTTGGTGATTGCGTTTCTGCCGTCTCTGCCGTTGGGGATCGCGTGGCTTAGACAGCTTCGCTCGCATGGCGACCGAGATCCGATGGCGAGGTCTCTCGTCCTGACGGGCCTCTATCCGTTCTGGTGGCAGTTGGCGGTGTTCCTGACCGAGTTCGCCGGCCTGCATGAAGTTCGTGCGGGCCTGGCCTCCACCGGCTTGCTCGGACTGTTTCTCATCGGGTTGGCGTGGATGGTCTGGTGGCTCGAACGGGCTTCGCGGCGCATCGAGCAGTCGCAGTTGGACGAGGTGCTGCGCGGCGGGACGCTGCTGGTTTCGCCGGCGTCCGCGGTGGAGGCTCACGAGCAGGCGGCACGCCGGCGATACTGGAACCCGCTCGATCCGCGCGCGTGGTACTACGGGCGCGGCAGCCGCAAGCTCAAGCAGTCGATGCTGGCCAGCTTCACGTATGGATTGGCCTTCTGGTTGAGCGTGATGATCCTGTCGCAGATTCGCGGCTGTCGGCCCAACGATTATGAGCTGCCCGCCGGTGGTGGACAGCAGAAGACGGTGGCTCAATCGGTCAAGATTCAGAAGGTGGTTCGCAAAAAGTACGTGGTCAACCCGTACAGCTCGATCAAGTTCTCCGTGCCGCCGATCGATGACGTCAAGCTGCAATTGCAGGAGGCGACCGCGCACCAGTATGTCGTCGGCTACGGCGAAGGGACCGGTGCCGGATTCGCCGGGGGGACGTCGCGCGGGAAGGTACGGCTGATTCGTCTGGAGTATGACGGCGGCGACTGGAACCTGAACTTCGGCATCGGCGGGGACAACAACATGCTGTTGGAGTACGGCCTGCTGACCCAGCAAAAGGTGGGTGACAAGACCGAGGCGATCCGGATCGCACAACTGGCCGGCGTCCCGCGCGACAAGAGCCCGCCGCTCGTGTTCCTGACGGGACAGGGGAGCCTGTCGGTCTCCAATAACGAGGTCAAGGTGCTGCGGGAATATCTGATCGACAAGCACGGTCTGCTGTTCGCATCGAGCGGCAGCCAGCATTTCCACAATCAGTTTCTGGCGCTGATGAACCGCGTCCTGCCGGAGGTGCGGGCGGTGCCGGTACCGATGGACGACTCGATCCACCGCATTCCCTTCGCCATTCCGTCATTTCCCTACGTCGTGCCGCACGGTGGCCGCGAGCCGCTCGGCTGGTCGGCGGACGGACGCTGGCTGGTCTATTATCATCCGGGCGACATCAGCGACGCCTGGGCCGACGGACACTCGGGTGTGTCAGCGGAAATTTACAACGGCTGCTTCCAGTTGGGGGCGAACGTGATCAACTACGGCCACGTCGAATATGCGAAGTGGCTGCAAGCACGGGGGAAGAGCAAGTGACAAACGACATAATTCGCGGCCGAACTGACCGATTGAAGCCTGACGCGCAAGCGAAGGACGCTCGGCAACGGATCCTTCGCTTGCGCGTCAGGCTTCGATTTGCGGAAGAGCAATTCCTGTCGGTCGCCTTATTGGTGTGCCTCTGCTGGAGCGGCCTGATTTCGTCGCGGGTCTTCGCCGACGAACTCGATGATTTGCCGATCGATGCCTGGAAGCAGCTTCGGGAGGTCGAGCGTTACCAACTGCAAATCGCCGAGAAATACTGGCGCGAACAGAACTGGAACACGGCCGCCGCCGAGTACGAAAAGTTCATGGAGTTGTATGAGAAAAGTACCGGGGCTCCGTTCGCCCAACTGAAGTGGAGCCTCACGCAGGTGAAGCTGAAAAAGCAGAACACGGCGATCAAGGAGGGCTTTCAGACCGTCATCGACTACTGGCCCGAGTCGCCGCAGGCGATTGCGGCGGCATACTACATCGGTCGCACTCAGAAGGAGATCGGCCGCACGCGGGAAGCCAAGGCGGCGTTGAAGGGTGTCGTCGCCAAACATCCGCAGCATCTGGTCGCGGTCTATGCGCTCAACGAACTCATCGACCTGGCGACGATCGAGAAGGATGTCCCGGCGCGCGTGGACCATTGGAAGAAGCTCACGTTTGAACTCAAGCGCACCCGCGATTCCAACGCGACGTGCGTGCAGGCCTCACAACAGTTGGCGCTGCACTCGTTTCGCGAGGGAGCGTTTGAAGACGGGGTGAAGGCTCTGGCGACGACCTACAACGCGGCCCAGATGCCATCGCATGTCCATTCCTACGTGCGCACGCCGGTCTCGGAATTGGTGGCCCAGGCGGAGACCAAGGCCAAAGGAGAGGCGCTGACCAATCAGGCGATCGCCTGGCTGAGGCAGGCGACTCCCGCCGATCAGTCGACTCCGGAAGCGAAGCAGATCGCCCGGCAGATTCTGTTCGGAGTGGCCGACCTGACGGCGCTCGCCCAGCGCGACGATCAGGTTCCCGCCGCCTACGAGACGATTGTGGCCGCCTTCCCCAAAGACGACGAGGCGTTGGGACGGCTCGCGGCGTGGTACAAGACGAAGATGAACTACGACAAGGCGCGCGCGACCTACCTCCGTTACGCCGACAAGAATGAGGGACTGGGCCTGGTCGGATACAGCTACCGCGAACAACAGAACTGGCCGTTGGCGGTGCAGTCGTACCAGCAACTGCTCGGTCAGGACGCCGAACACAAGGTGCGTTGGAAGCCGGAACTCGCGGCCACTCATCGCGGCGCGCACAAGTGGGCCGAAGCCATCGCCGTGTACGAGGAACTCGTCAAGGACGACCTCGCCAACGCCGGCCGTTGGCGCTGGGAGGTCGCCTGCACGCACCGCGATGCCGGGCAATTGAAGGAAGCGATCGGGCACTTCCGACAGTGCGAAAACTTCCCCGAGAACTACAAGCAAATGGCCTGGTGCCACCGCCAACTCAAGCAGCCCAATGAGGCGATCACGCTCTACAGTCAGGTCTCCTCCGACAAGGCGTCGGCCCCGTGGGCGTTCCTACAGATCGCTTACACCCGCGAGGAAGCCGGTCAGGCCGACACCGCGATTCAGGCCTTTCAGCAGGTCTGCAAAAAGTTCCCCAAAGACCCTCACGCCAGCACCGCGCACGCCCATTTGCAGCAGAAGTACAAGATCAGTGTGACGCTCGGCGGAGCGAATGAAGAGTAACCTTCGGTTCCGTAGATCATTGGTTGAATCTGACGGAACCGAATCTAAACCGGGGACGGCACACGGACACTTTTTGCGCTGTCGGCCAAAGTCCAACTCACTTCCTGTCCAGACTTTGTCGTTTGGAACATCGATTGAACCGCAGGGGCTCTTGCGCACCGACATCTCCACCACCAAGGCTCAACTCACCCGCCTCGAACCGTCAATCGATGAATAATCCGGGCCAACGCCGGAGAATTAGAAAACAACTTGGTCTCGCACCAACTCCCCGAACAATTCGGGCCGCCGCGTGCGCAAGGTGTAATTCGGGTGGCTTCGAGCGGCTGCCAGCAGCGAAGCGTCGAGGTCTGCCACAATCATTTCGTCGCGGATTTGTTCCGTTTGCGTGTGCCGCACGATGTTGCCCTGAGGATCGATGATCATCGCGCCGCCCGGATGGTGCGGTTGATTCCAATGTTCGCGCGGTAGGGACTCCACATAGCCGGCGCGACCGGCCTGATCGACATACACGCAAAAGCAGGCGTTCTCTCGGGCCCGCATCCGGTAGCTGCTGGAGAAATAATCGAAGACCTTGCGGCGCGCAGCGGCCTGCGATTCGGGCGTGTCGTCCCATCGGCCTTCTCGGGCGGCATGGGGCATCAGGATGACATCCGACGCAGGCGGGCCTCGCCGGCCAACTGGCACCGCAGGTGATAGGCGTAACGCGCAGTTCCCTGTGCCGGAAACTTCTTGTCGAGATCGGTGTCGACGTCCTCCCAAGACTTGCCGTCCCACGAGATGGCGAATTTCGCCCCCGCGCCGTCCACCGCCAATTGACCGCCCACGAAGACGTAGGGACTGTGCATCGTCCAGATGATGGTGCCGGTTTGGGCCGCTGCCGCGGACAGACCGTCCGCTCCACTCGTGATACCCTCCACAGTAGTGTCGCCCTGACGCCAGGTGTCTTTCGTCAAATCGGGTCGGTATTCCCAAAGTCCGTTGCAGATGCGATCGGGGAACGGCGGTGGCTGAGCGCCGTGGTATTTGACGGGAGTCCGGTGTCCCCAGCGCCAGACCAGTGCTTCCCCCGGCCGCAATGTCAAATTCATGTTGGCGGCTGTGTCGGCATTGCGGTCGCCGACCACGTCTCCCTCAAAGACGTAGATCGACGACTCCCATTCATCGCCCGCGCGTCGATCGGGTTGCAGAATGCCCTGCGTGTGAGTGCGTTTGACCAGGTCGTGGTCCCGCACGAGGTCTTGTTCGCCGGCGATCGTCTCGTTGTCGCGCAGGAGATACATCGAGTGCATGTCGCCATCGAGCAAATGCCAGCGCCCGTCGAAAAACACCTGCGTGACGCAGTGCCCCACGACGCGGGCCGGGGCGACCTTGAAACCTGCCTGCTTCCATTGGCCTGCGAGGCAGATCGAATCGTTGCCGCAGGTATTGTGCCCGTAGACGTTGAACACCTTGACGGGACTTACAGCTCGTTGTTGTCTCCGCCGTGATGGAAGCGATGCTGCACTTCCTGCCACCAAAGGGACATCGCCTTTTCCCGGTCGGTCATCCCCGGCCGGACCGCGCGGGCCACGATCTCCTGCACGCTGCGGAAGTCGTTGCGACCGTTGGACAGCCACGGATTGACCACATCGGTCGTGCCGACGTTTTCGAGGCGCACGGAACGATTCGACTCCCAGCTTTGCTGGAACGGTTGCCAGACTCCTTGCGGCGAACGGCAATTCTGCCCGTCCATCGTGCCCTCTTGCACGATCACGTATTCCGTCCGGTTGCTGGAGATCGTCCGCACATCGCGCTTCGGCACATCCAAGGCGTGACGATTGGCGCTCCACGGAGCCAGCGGCTCGGCGGCCTCCATCGTCAACGGCAGCAGCAGCGCGAGCAGTGGCAGCATTCTCCGCACAGGGGCACCCTCCGGCGAAAACTCACACGCATGGAATTAACCGATTGTAGACTTTAAACAAGCGTTGCACGATGGATGCACCGAGTCGCCATAAGACTCCTCAATGGCTACTCGACCGCTAACAGTTCGGTCGCGAAGAGCAGACCCATGGCGCCGCCGCGGTCGTCGCGGCCATTGATCGCGGGGCGTTCCAGGTAATCCCGGAGTGTTTTCTGCTTGCCGGTGCCGGTGCAGACATTGACGAGTTTGCCGTCGGCACTGGTCCGCTCCTTGATGGCGCGCCAGGCCCGATCGATGCACGGCTGAAATTCGTCCTTGACCAGCCAGCCACGGCGGATGCCGCGCTGCATGGCGACGCCGATCATGCAGGTGCAGGAGTATTCGTCGTAGCTCTCGGGATGGTCGATGACTTGATGCCAGCAGTCGGTCTTGGCGTCCTGATGTGGTTTGAGGGCCGCCATGTGCTTCTGGAACTCGGCGATCAGTTCTTGCCGTGCGGGATGGTCGTCGGGCCAGTCGCTCAAAGCGAGCGCGAGACCCAGCGCCGGGAAGCCGTTCCCGCGCCCCCACGCCGCTTCGCACAAGGGAGAATGTCGATAGAGACCGTCAGGCCGAACGCACAGCTTGCGCATCGCATCGAAGTGGTTGACCGCGGCATCGAAGTACTTCCGCTCGCCGGTCAGCTTGCCGGTCGCCGCCAGGATTGGTCCCGCCATGAAGACGGCATCGCTCATCTCATTATGAAAGGGCATGATCGGCAGCGGTTTGCCGTCCTTGTCAAACATCTGGTCGGCTGCGTTGCGACACAATAACGTCCAGCGTTCGCGGTCTTTTCCTTTCGCTCGCAGCGCCAGCTCTGCGAAGAGGAGCTGGCCCGCCTGCTCGCTCCCGGATTTGGGGACCGGCGATGCTGCGCCGCGGAGGAACGGCGCCACGATCTTGTCAACTTCCTCCGCGTACTTCGGCTCGCGCGTCAATTCGCTGAGGCGCAGTTTCGCGACCAGCGGCAACGCCGGGATATACGCGACCTGATCGAGCTTCTTCCCATAGACGGCGGCGAGCTGCTCCGCCACCTGCTGCGGCGAACGAGCGAGTGTCTCGGGATCCTTCGTCTCCGACGGTTTCTCCTGCGCGGACGTCCCCGCTCCCAACGGTAGGACCATCGTCAGAGCGACCCAAACCCAATGAATGCCCACGAAGCGAATTGACATGAATGGGCACCTTGCTGTCAGAGAAAAATGTGGAGCGGAGATTCGTAAAGCCACTCCGCAATTCGGGAGACGGTCGTATACGCCAGTGACGGCACATCGGCGGTTTATTGAATGCACTGCCGAGTCTCCGGACACAGTACACTCCGACGCTGGATGTCGCCAGAATCGCTGAGCCCCGGTACTGACCTTCGGATGTCTCACCTAGCCACCCCCATGCCGAGTGTCTTCGGTCGATGTGACCGAAGCGTCGAACACAAATGGCTTGTGCGCGTCGGTCTTTTCGACCGAGAACGCTACGGAGTTTTGATTATTCCCTTCGAAGACACGAGCGTCATTCGATGGTACTCCTCAAGCCATTCTAACAATCGCTGAAAATCGCACCCTTCAAGTTTCCACGAGTGTTTATCAAGAAGCGCTTGAGCCGGTTTCGTGAATCCGCTGGTTGAGACCAGGATTCCTTTCGTAGCCTGCTCTTCCTCAACCACTCCGTGCAAGCTTCGAACAAGCTGAACGCCTACTGGCTTCTTCCGATAACGCTTACACTCGATCAAGTATTTGTTTTTCAGGACACCATTATCGAGAGCGAGGATGTCAAAACCGCCATCTTTCGTTCGTGAAGTAACTGCTGCATTCCAGCCAAATGCACTTACCACTTCGCAGATAACTTCTTCGAATTGGAATGGATCGAGGTTGAAGAGATAGTCTGGTTGCTCCTGGAAGTGGCGGAGAATCCGAGCGTCGATAGCATCGACGATATGAACGACATCACCAACACGCTTCAGCGAAAAATACGCTGGAATGAGGAAAAGATAGTCTGGAGCGGCGAGCATTCCTGGAATTACCGAACCATTTGCGACGCACTCGCGGTACGCCCTTTGGATATCACTTTCTAACGCTGCGACCATTTCACCGTCGACTTCGCCACAACTCGCGAGAGCTTCGTGAATCGCCGCAACTGCCCTTTGTCGCAGTCGGAACGCTTGATGCACACGGGAGTCCGAGTCCGCCCGATTTGCAGCGGCCTGCTTCACCAACTCGCCAACGGAAAGTGCTGAACTAAGTGCAGATCTCAAGGCGCTAGTGGTCGAATAGTCGACGATTGCCAGTCCACTACCTTCAGTTGCAAGAGCTCGTCTCTGTGCAACGGCGTCAACAAGCGAGTTCACCGTCTCTGCGACATTGCGTGGCGTGTAGCGTTGCTGAAGCCGCAAAGGCAGTGCCGTGTCGTGCGGATCGCTCGCGAAAGCACGCATCCACGCTATCCACATTTCGACAGCGTGGTCATCCGGAAAGGCATCAATATCCAACGATGCGATCATCCTTCGACAGATTCGAGCAGCGACTGCACAAAGAAAAGGATCTGGTAGCTGAACTAGATTTCCTTTAGCAGTATTGTGGTAGTACTCGCGATTAGCTTCATTATCATAGACCGCGGAAATTTCGGCTCTGATCAATGCTGCTGTTGAAATTGGTCGAGTGACGTCTTTCGTGTCTTCGCACGTTGCGTCGTCGAGGAGAATGACGTCTGTTGAGTAACTCAGCAGTCTTATGGCCTCCACCAATTCACGAACCTTGTTTCGAAATACCCAGCGAAAAGCTGTCTTATAGATCCGGTCCCGGGCCTCGGCCTCCGAAAGTAGAACTTCTTCTCCTTTGGAGTTGTATCCGCGGAACCCCAACAACCTCCCGTTGGCTCGCTCCGTCCGTCTGAGCCCTGTTGGCTCATTCACATGAAACTTTGACGAGTCCGGGCCAAATCTCTCAAACACCTTCGTGCCTTCCCAGATACCGGCAATCGTCTTTGAAGTCACGGATTCGGAAAACGGAACTGGAATATTGCTGTGCGGATACGTGGGAGCGAGTTGGCACCAAGGCTCTGGCCCATTTCGAGTCACATCAAAAATGAAGGGGCCACTCCCGGAAATATTCCCAACGGTGTATGTCACGCCTTCGTTTTTCGGAAACTCCTCTTTTATGCGTGAAACAGACAGCCGGCGACTTCGTACATGGATTGGCATTATGACTCTCGGTGTTCTGGAGAGGTACCGAACGACCCGCACGTAACGAAATCACAGAACACATTTGGTCCCTCGTGGAATAGACTCATTTTGTTCTGCGGATCACCCCCTAGGGACAGTAGTGGCAAATAGACATCCCGAATCAACGCGATTACGCGATTGCGACATCTGGTAGCTAGGTTACAAAAGACCACCTACTCAATCCATCTCCAAGTCTCCGCCTTCAGAAAGGGAAGATGGCGTACACCGCAAAGCCATTCGACGCCGCGGTCCGACACACCGACTGCAATGCTCGCCATCGGTCGATGTGCTAAGTGCCGCACGAACACTGAAAGGTCATTACGGCTACCCGAACAATTCCATGATCGGTTTGCCCGTGGTCAAGGAGCGCAAGATGCCGCTGGCGTCCTGCGGATTGTTGATGGGAATGTCGAGGGCGTGGTAGATGGTCGCGGCCAGTTCCTCGGGACGGACCGGGTTGCTGGTCGGATACTCGCCGTACTTGTTGGACTTGCCGTACACATTCCCGCCTTTGATGCCCGCTCCGGCCAGGATCGAGGAGAAACATCGGGGCCAGTGCTGGCGTCCCGGTGGATCCTGCTTCAGCACGAACGGTGTGCGGCCAAACTCGCCCGTCACAACAACCAGCGTCTCGTCCAGCAGGCCGCGCTCGTTTAGATCAGAAAGCAGTGCGGCCAGCGCCTGATCCAGGCGAGGCAGACAGAATCCCATGCCGTAGGAGCCGTTGCCGAAGGCGTTCCCCATGCCCATGTTTCCGCCGTGCATGTCCCAACTGCTGCTCGGCGGACCCTGCTTGTCATATTCGGCCTGACCGGTCCAGCCGTTGACTGTGACAAAGCGGACGCCCGCTTCCACCATGCGCCGCGCGAGCAGCAGATTCTGACCCAGTGGATGCATCCCATAACGCTCGCGAACCCCGGCAGGTTCGCTGCTCAGATCAAACGCCTGCCGGCCTTCAGACCGCGTCATGGCGTCGTAGGTCTTCTCACGCAGGTCAGACCAGTCCTTCACCTTTTGATCATTGTCCAGCCTCGAAGACTCGAGGCCGCCGAGCAGCGCCTTGCGCTGGCCGAACCGAATCTCGTCGTAGGTGTTGTAAATCTCTGGCGGTTTGAAGTTTGCCATCGCCGGATGGTTGTCCGCCGAGCCCACAAACAGGGGCGCATACGCCGAGCCCAGGTAGCCGCCAATGCCGATGTTGGGCGCGCAAAAGACCGGTGGTCCCACGCATTTGATGAGCCATGCGTTGGAAATGAAATTGCGTGTGCTGGGTTTGTGTTTGGCAACGAACGAGCCCAGGTAGGGGTGCTCGTCCGGCATGCCCTCCTGCACACGCCTTTCCGATTGGCCGCTGAGCAGATTGTGCATCGCGTCGAAGTGATTGCTGATCGCGCCCGGATGCGACATCGAATTGATGAGCGTAAAGTGGTCGGTCACCTTGGCCAGTTGCGTGTGCATCTCATTGATGAGCATGCCCGGCACTTTGGTCGCGATGGGTTCGTACGGTCCGCGATAATCCGACGGGGCTTCGGGCTTCATATCCCAGGTATCAACGTGACTCGGACCACCACAGAGCAGAACGAAGATGCAGGACTTGTTCGAGGCGACGGCTTTACCCGAAGCATCGACCTTGTCGCTCCCCATCACGACTCCCGGCATGCCCAGACTCAGCGTGCCCAAGCCGCTCGCAATGAGGGCTTGCCGTCGGTTCAATTGGAAATCGGTCATGCACTACTCCCCTGTCCAGATAGACGAATCGAGCGAGGATTTCTCCCCCAGACGGCCGGTCGAATGGGTCAATCGGTCGTCATGGAATTTGACTCAACCATGCAAGGTCTCACCGTGTTTTCCCGTGTGTCCGGCACAGAGCCTAGCCGGTTCACGTCCGCGACTCCATCATTCCGTCGCAGACTCACCTCTGATCACACTCACGTTCTTGAAGCGCAGGGACTGCGTCACCGGCATCATCTTGGTGAGGTTCAAGGATTGGCGATGCGTGATGACGTAGATCCCGGTGAGCTTCAGTGGGTAGTCGAGGCGGCCATCGCCTTGGCTTTCCCATTGCTTGGCGCCGGGGCCGGGCTCGATGTGGACAAACGGAGAATCGTTGGTGAGCGGGAAGCTCATGAAGCACCAGTCATCGAAGTCGAGGGCGCTGTAGTTGCCCCAGTCACCGCCGTCTAAGCCGCCGGAGGAGCGAAAACGTTCGCCTTCGGCGTCTTCGATCTCCCACATGATCCGACCCCAACTGCTATCGCCTTTGACCCACATGCCGATACTGTGCGGTCGCCCTGGGATGATCGCTGGTTGCTTCAATTTCAGCGCCGTGTATTCGGCCACGACGGCAGGCAGCTCGCCTGCTTTTTGCAGCGTGACTTCGAGACATGCCCCCTGTTCGGCATCGCTCTGCTGGCGCAGTGTGAACTTGCCGGGACGACGCAACCTCGTGGTCACTGGAGTGTCATCCGCCACAAGTTGCCAGTCGGTGACGTTGTCCATGCGGGCGACGATTTGCGTGTCGGGCGGCGGTTGCTGCTGCGGGAATCGACGCGTGCCCGCAGTGATGCTCTTCACTGCCACGGGACTGGTGAAGTAGCTCACCGCGGTGGAGGCGGTGATGGTGAGGCGATTGTCACGCGATGCCGCCTGCCGCTGCACGCCATAGAATTCGATCAGCGTGAGCGTGTCGTCTGCGGGCAGTTCCACCTGCATTTCGCACTCGCCGCGTGTCGTCCACACCGCGTAGATGTGCTCGCCGCCTCGCGTGAACTCCAGAGCATGGGCGCTCGACGATCCGGTGTCCCACTGCCGCGCGAGCGTCGCGCTATCGAGCACCTTCGTGAGCGTGGCGAGCGCGACATAGGCGGGTTTCGGGTAGTGCAACGGGCTGCGCTGACAGAGGCCGCAACCGCCCCACAGCGCGTCGTAGTAGGCGTTGCCCGTGTCTTCGATCACGGCGGGCGAGATCGTGGGAAAGCGATGCGCCAGGCCCATCATCACATCGCGCGCATACCACTCGGCGTGCCGCTGCGGGCCGAGATCGCGCTCGGCACGATAGGTGAACTCGAAGCAGCCGGTCAGCGGAATGTCGTAGCCGAACCGACGCGCGGTCTCGCTCATCAGCCAGATGCCGCCGCTGGTCCACGGACTGAGTTTCTCGGGTGCGAAGCTTTGTCCGGTGGTCTCGCTGCCGAGGTAATCGATCAATTCGCGCGGGAAGCCGCGACGCAGCATCACGGCGATCATGCCGATCGATCCGCCGGAGTTTCCCGCGATGATCTTGAGCTGTGGAAACTTCGCGCGCAGGAACTTGGCGCCGCGCAGGCCCAACTCGAAGAGCTCATCCTCGCGCTTCGCGAGGGCTTCATCCGTGGGGACATACTTGTCGCCGTACAACTCCGGCGGATACGCCCCGGGATGGTAGCTCTCGTGAAACAGATCGACGTACTGGCAGTGCGGGAATCGCCGCAACAACTCGGTGATCTCCTTCTCCGCGCGGGCCTCGGCGGCAGGCCAGTCTTTGAGATCCGCGAGTCGGAAGGGCCACCTGATTTGGTTGAGCGAGACTTTCCACGGCGCGAGCTCGGCCTCGGAATCCTTGGTCCAATTAAACGTCGTGCGCCTCATGCCCGCCTTGTACAGCATCGGCCCGGCGACGGCCGGATCGCGCGTCGTGTAATGCACGCCATTGAACCACCAGGTGCCAAAGGGTGATTCGTAGCCTGCCTGTCGCGTGTCCTTGCCCAACAGCGCAAACGCGGCCTCATGCTTCAGCAGCGGCGCGCCGCGGTCGTCATTCACGCTGATGTGCAGGCCGTACCAGCCAACCTGCGGCATGGCCAACGGCAAGGTGATATCCGATTCGCTGCCGATCGCATCCAGCGTTACCACCTTCTCCTGCGTGGCGAGGCTGTTGCCACTCACATCGCTGATCTCCCAACGCAGCACGCACTTCGTCGGCTGTACCGCACGCAGGCTGACCGTCGTCTCGGGGACTTCGTCGTTGTGGAAGATGTTGCCTGGCTGCGACGGCTTGAGCCGCACTTCGACGGGCGATTTCTCCAAGGTCACACCGAAGAGATGCACCGCGCTCGTCGAGGTCGCCAGCGGCATGCGGCGACGATCCTGCTGCAACTTCAGCCCGTCCATTTTTCCGAGAAACTCGAAGTCGAGATACGGCCCGATCTTCATCGCCGCATTCGGATCGTTGTTTTCCGCGAGCAGATCAACGATGTCGCCCAGCTTCAAATCCACGCGCACGAGATAGAGCGGCACCGTGATCTTCTGCTGGTCGGCGGCGGTGTATTCCACGCGGCCCGCTGGCTCGATGCCATCGCCCGGCTTCTCATCGCCGCGCGGCAAAGTGAGCGTCGTATCTGCGATCGCACCGCCGCGGCCCCAAACGCCAAAACGCGTGAGCCGCGTGGTAAGCACCGCGTCCTTTTTCGCGTCCGCTTCCGCCGCACACAGCACCCACGCACGCCGATAAAATGCCTGCGGCACCGAGAAATGCAGCGACTCTTGCATGCCATCCAACGACGTGCGCGAGGTATTTTCATTCGTCTCCAGCGCACGCAGTCCCTGCATCAACTTCGCTTCGCCGACATCCGCATTGCCCACACCCTCCGCGACCATCATCGGCACAGCCTTGACCTGCTGCAGCCCTGGTTTCAATGACACGCTCGCCGTCTTCATCACTCCAGGGCGTGCGATACGTCTCACGTCCAGCGGCAGGAACATGTCCGAGTTTGCGCGAGTGAATGACCGCTCGCCACGCATCGCGCCGCCCGCTTCCCGCGTGAAGCTCACCTCCACGAGCCGACTCTGACTGGCGATTCGTCCGCAGTATCGCCCTTCCAGCCACAACTCCGCTCCCGCAGCATCCGCTCGCACCTCCAGCGGCACCCAACACTGCGACGCCGCCGGCTGCGTGTCCCACACCTTCGCCAAGTCCGCCTGCTGAGTCTCCGTGTAGCGCGAGAGACACGGGCGACTGTGATATTGAAATCTCAAGCCCGCGCCCGTGAACTCAATCAATCCATCCGGCATGGGAACCGTCTCGGGCGTCTTTTTGCCGTCCTTCTCGACCGTGCGTTTCTGCGTGTCCGTCTTCACCACTCCGAGCAGCGTCTGAGCCTTGCCATCGGCGAATTTGAACGTCACCGCGATTTTCCCCGACGCCCCAACCCGAAACTCCACCTCCGCCGTGTCGGCTCCATTCAACGCCACGACGCGAGGATCACCTGACTTCGCAGCGGGCGCTGAAGCGTCAGCAGCGCATGTCATGCGAATCGAAGCCGCTGACAGAATGAGAAAGGCAGCGAACAGGAAGGCTGCGCGAGATTGGATCGTTGGCAGGTGTTTCATCATGGGGATGGGCTAAATAGAAGGATGCGAAGCGGGCCTGACATGGTCGTTCGAAAAACTCGTTAGCCCGGATTATTCATGACCGTTCAATGAAAGAACCTCATGTGGCGTAGCGGCCCGTCATCAAGGAAGTCGGCAGGCCACCTGCGGGGCGATTGGCGGAAGATTGAGGTGACGCAGCATAGCAAGCGCCGAGACGACTTTCTCACCGGCGACTTGCCCGGAAACGCCAGGGAGACAGGAGAGATGTTCGCACGTTGTCAATTGCCAGGCTGATTGGCGTCATAGCCCTTGGTGCCGATGACGGGACGCGGCGTGGGTGGAGGCGGAGTGACGCCAGCGGCGCGCATCACGCGATGGATCGCGTCGATTGTCTCGGCAGAGGGTTTGAAGTTGCCGGGACGAAAGCCCTCCGCGATCAACAGCGGAGTCCAGCCGTATTTGTTCTTGCGGTTCCAGACGTCGATCTTCGCACCCTTGTCGGCAAGGAGTTGAATCATCTTCGGCAGGCTCTTGTAGGCGGCACCGTGAATCGCCGACTCGCCGTTCTGATCCACGGTGTTCACGTCGTTGCCGAGGCTGATGAGGTACTCGACGGCGGCGAGTGCTTCGGGTTCGGTGCCGGCTTCCTCGGTCGGCGCGAGCGTGCCGATGCCGGCGGCGGCCATCAACGGTGTGCAGCCGTCTTTGTTGGGAAGCAACGGATCGGCCTTCAGTTCCACCAGCAAACGCAGGTACGGAACGTCCGCCGTTTTCGACGCCAGCAGAAAGGGAGTCGCGCCGGTCATGCTGAGCTTTCCGCGGCCGGAGTCTCCCTTTTCCAACCGCGTGTTGACGTCGGCTCCGTGGGCGACCAACTCGCGGACGAATTGCAGGCTGGTCACGTTGCCGGAGCCGGTCGGCGGCGGCTGCCCGTCGTCGCTGTCGCCGCGGTTTGGTTTACGGACCCACGTCAGCGTATGCAGCGGAGTGAATCCGGATCGTTGATCGTTTGGGTTGGCTCCGGCTTTCAACAGCACGACCGCGAGTTCGAAATGAGCGTTCTCGACCGCCAGCAGCAACGCGCTCACGCCGTTGACGGGTGCCCGGCCGCCTCCTTTTTCGGTCTCGATGGATTCGTTCGCATCGATTCCAGCCTTCAGTAACGTCCGCACGACTTCGATCCGGCCTTCGCGAGCGGCGAACAGCAGCGGTGTGAAACCGGACTTCAGTCGCGCTCGCACGTCGGCACCGGATTTGATCAGCAGTTCAACGACCTTGGCATGACCTTCGGCGGCGGCCCACATGAGTGGGGTCTGACCTTTTCGGTCCTTCGCATCCACCTTGGCACCAGCGTCGAGCAATGCCCGCACCGGATCGACACGGCCGGTACGAGCAGCCGTCATTAACGCAGTCTCGCCACCTCGCAACGTGGTGTTCGGGTCCGCTTTGGCCGCAAGCAGCAAGCGGACGAGTTCGGCATTGCCGTTCGTGCAGGCGAGCGACAGCGGTGCCACACCGTATCGGTTCTCCGCCTTCGCGCTTGCTCCGGCCGCGAGCAGGCGTTTGGCTGTCTCCACGTCGTCGTGGTAGGCGGCCCAATGCAGTGCCGTCATGCCGTCCACTTGCGCGGCATTCGCGTCGGGATGTTGTTTCAAAACTTCCCGAACGCGCGGCCAGTCGGCCTTCTCCGCGGCCTCGGCCAGGGGAGCCTCCGCCGCGTTTGCCAACCGGGCGACTCCGCACCAGCAAATCACGATTGCCAGCGAGGCGAACAGCGTTCGTCGCATGTTGAATCGGACGTTTCTCAAATCGCGGATCATCGGCGCGGCTCGGTGTTTCAAATTCCCAACGGTTCAAACATCTCATCCACTTTTCCATTGCTGTCGGCGAAGCTGTCGAGGCGGACGCCGACCTTGTCGAGCAGCGTGAGGTGCAGGTTGGCCAGCGGAGTCGGCTTGTTGAAGCGGATGTGTCGTCCGCCCTTCATGCCGCCGGCCGCTCCACCCGCGACGAGGATCGGCAGGTTGATGTGGTCATGCACGTTCGGGTTACCCATGCCGCTGCCGTACAGAATCAGCGAGTGATCCAGCAGCGAACCGTCCCCCTCCTTCGTCGCCTTGAGCTTGCCGAGAAATTCCGCGAACAGCGACACATGGAATTGGTTGATCTTCGCGATCCTGGCGATTTTCTCCGGATCATTGCCGTGATGCGACAACGGATGATGCGGGTCGGGGACGCCGATCTCTGGATACGCGCGATTGCTGGTTTCTCGCGCGAGCTGGAATGTGATGACGCGGGTGACATCTCCCTGCATCGCCAGCACCTGCAAGTCGAACATCAACCGCGCGTGATCCGCGTAGGCGGCGGGCGCGCCGACCGGCCGGTCGAGATCGGGCAGCGGCTTCTCCGCGACATCCGCCTCGGCCTTTTGAATGCGCCGCTCCACTTCGCGCACGGTGTCGAGGTACTGGCTGACCTTCGCGCGATCCGCCGGGCCGAGCGTTCGTTCGAGCCGGGCGATGTCGTCCTTGACGAAATCCAGCAGGCTGGCGCGGCGGCGGAGCGCGGCTTGTCGATCCGCTTTGCTGCCCCCTTCGCCGAACAGCGTTTCAAAGACCAGCCGCGGATGCGCCTCGGCCGGCAAGGGAGTCGTGGGAGACGACCACGAGAGGTTGTTCTGATAGACGCAGGCATAACCGTTGTCGCACTGGCCGACCGTTTGCAGCATGTCCATCGACAGCTCCAGCGACGGCAGTTGCGTCGCGCGGCCAAGCTGCTTCGCGGCGAGTTGGTCGACCGTCGTGCCGAGGTAGTAGTCGGTGCTCTCGGTGTGCTTCGCACGGACGCAACTCAGGAAGGATGAGTTCGACGTCGCATGCGTGCCGGGATACGCGAGTTTGATTTCGGTGTTCGTCAACACCGAAACATGTTCCCTCACGGGAGCCAGCGAACTGAGAGTCGGCGAAAGTTCGTCGAGCTTGTCGCCGCCCGGCGGTGTCCAGCGCGTGATGTCGCTGCCCATCGGCATGAACACGAAGCCCAACCGGCGCACAGCGGCGGCCGGCGTTTTCGCGAACGCCGTCATCGCGGGAACCATCGCATCCAGCAGCGGCAGCGCCAGCGAGGCACCGACGCCGCGCAGAAACGTCCGACGTGGCAGGGCTTTTTTCAGGATGGTCATGGGCTGGTCCTCATCTGGAACGGACTGCTACTGACGATTCCACCAATCAATGCCGAGAAGCGATAGTCCGCGTCTCGCGCCGAGCGCACGATGGCGCGTACCGCCGGGCCGTCACCGGGTTCAATGCCTCGACCGAGCGCGAACGTCAGCAGCTTCTCGGCAAGCGTGCCGACAAAAATCTCCGGACGGTTCAGCAAACCTGCTTCCAGCCCGCTGACGCCGACGAATTTGCTGCCGTCGGGTAAACCGCCCGAAGCATCCACGGGCTGTCCCTCCTCAAGCGTTCGCCAGCGGCCGACGGCATCGAAGTTTTCCAGCGCGAAGCCGACGGGGTCCATCACGTTGTGGCAGCTTGCGCAGGCGGCGTTCGCGCGATGCTGCGCCAGCCGCTGCCGCACGGGCAAGCTGGCCGACACCGTGTTGTCATCGAGCGCGGGGACGTCCGGCAGCGGTGGCGGAGGCGGCGTCCCCAGCAGGTTTTCGAGAATCCACTTGCCGCGTATGACCGGCGACGTGCGCGTGGCATACGAAGTCACGGTCAAGATGCTGCCGTGACGCAGCAATCCGCCGCGCTCGCTGCTCGGTTCAAGCGGCACGCGGCGGAAGCGCGGGCCGGACACATGTGGAATGTCGTAGTGCTTCGCGAGTCGCTCGTTGAGCCACGCATGATCCGGCTTCAACAGGTGGAGCACGCTGCGGTCTTCACGCAGCAGTTCCTCGAAAAGCAACTCGGTCTCGCGGCGCATCGCCTGACGCAGATTGTCATCGAAGTCGGGAAACAGCCGCCCGTCCGGCGTGATGGATTCGAGATTGCGCAGGTACAACCATTGCCCGGCGAAGTTCATCACCAGCGATTGCGACCGCGGATCGGCCAGCATTCGCCGCGTCTGCTTCGCGAGCACTTCGAGGCGGCGGAGTTCACCGCGCTCGGCGAGATCCAGCAGTTCGTCGTCGGGAATACTGCTCCACAAAAAGAACGACAACCGCGAAGCCAGCTCCAAATCGCTGATGCGATACGCCGTTCGCGGGGCAATCCCGACGGGATCTTGTTCAACGCGGAACAAGAACTCGCGACTGACGAGGACGGCACTCAACGCAGCTTCGATGCCGGCTTCGAAATCCGCCTCGCTCCGAGCGTCGCGATAGAACGGCCAGATGCGTTCGAGGTCCGCGTCGCCGACCGGACGCCGATAGGCTCGGCGCAGCAATGTCGGAAGAATCTGTTTCGCGCAGGCTTCTTCTTCGCTCGGCAACTTCGGCTGCGAAGTGAAAATGCGGCGGCGACTTGGCGTGTTTCCCGGCCCTTTCGCTCCGAACGGACCGGTGATCGACACCTGATAAACCGCCGGCGAGATGCGCGGATGCCGATGCGTGTTGAAGTGCGCGTTGTAAGGCTGACGCAACGTTTCGAGCAGGGATGACGGATTCTTCAAAAACGTCACGCCCAAGTCGTGCGGTCCGGCCTGCACCGACAGACGGAGCTTCAAATGGTCATCGACGTGTTGAAAATCCTGACCGCTCGGCGGCTTCACCGTGAATGATTTGAGCTGCTCACGATCGAGCAGAATTTCCAATTCATGGGGTTCGCGAAGTCCCTCGACGTGTTCATTGCGATCGCGCGCAAGGCGAATCTGAATGTCGTATTCACCATCCTGCGGAAACGTGTAACGAATCAGCGCGCCGCCGCGTGTGCCGAATGGCAACCCGTCCACGCGGTCTTCTTGCGTGATGTCCGCACGCACGCGGATGGTGTCGCCGCCCGGCGAACGCGTCGCGCCCCCCACTGCCAATCGGCTGATCTTCTGGGCCGCCGTGATGTACCGGTCCAGCAGCGTCGGCGAGAGTTCTCCCACGGTCACGTTGTCGAACCCATGGCTGGCTTCATCCGCCGGCAGCCACGCCGCCGCGTTGATGTCGAGCGCCAGCAGATCGCGAATGGCGTTTTGATACTCGGTGCGATTCAGCCGCCGGATCGTGTCGGTACGTCCCGGATTCGGCCGCATGACCGCCGCGCGATCGAGTTCATTTTCGAGTTGCGACACGATGGAAACGTAGGTCTCCTCATTCGGCCGCTGTTCACCCGCTGGCGGCATCTGCCGCGCACGCAGCCTGCGGACAACCTTCTCCCAAACCTGCGGATGTCGCGCGACATCGTCTGCCACAACGGAAGCGAGGTCCAATCCGCCCTTGGAGGCACCGGCCTCATGGCAACCCACACAAGACTTGCTGACCACCACACGCACCGATGACGGTTCCGCGGTGAACGCCACATTCGAGCGCGTCCACGCCGAGATTACAGTCAGAATCAAGAAGATCCGGATGCGCCTCATGAAGATCTTTTTGTGTAGAGGTTCGGCGCGGCACGTTACGAGGCCAATCAACGTTGGCCACCGCCAATCAGAATACCGGACAATCGACGAAATCACCAAAGACCTGTTTGACCATCCTCATGCTGGTTCGCCCACGTTCTGGCGAACGTGGCTGCGGTTTGGAATCAGCATTTACCGTGTATTCGTCGCCGCTTCGCGAAGCAGGCTGAGCGCGGTCTCGACGAGCATCTCGCCCGCGCCCGGTTGCAGGTTCGAGTTCGTGACTTCGTAGCTGCCTCCCGCGTAGGCCGCACGGTGCGGGACGTAGATCGACTCGACGCTGTTGCAGAGTTCGATGACCAGCGTCGTGCGGAACGGTGAGCCTTGTTTGATCGCCAGGCCCAGCTCGACGAAGACTTCGCCGGGAAGGCAGACGATCGCGACATCGCTGCCAAGTGTCATCACGGTCACATCGACCGGCAGCGTCTCGCCAATGCCGGCCAGCGAACGGCTGAGGCCCCAAGTGATGTGCGCGGCGGTGTTCGCGTGCGGCTCGCGGTGTCGCAGTTGGTCGAGGATTAACTTCTTGTATGCGGTGACGTGATCGAGAAACTCCACCTTCTCTTTGCGATTCGCGGCATCGAGGATCTTAATCGAGTTGGCAACCTCTTCCTTCGTTGCGTCTTGCAGTGGCAGGCGGGCGACTCGCGATTTGACGACGAGGTCCGTTCGTTCGAGTCGCTTCAGTTGGCCGAGTTGTTTTTGAATCGACTCGCCGATCGAGTTGCCGATGAAGTCGGCTTTGTTTCGATCCTTGTTGCGCGGGTTGACGTGATTGATGTCTCCGCAACAACCGGTTCCGAAGATCGAGACCACCTCTGAACCGGCCGCCTTGCGCAGCGTCTGCTCGATGAAGAACGGATAGTCCGCACTCCACTTCAACCCGCCGACGGTGTCGAGGTGCAATGCGAAGTTGCTGAGAATCCCCAGCGGCTGGCCGGCATCATCGCGAACCGACAGCAAAGCAATCTCCGGATCGATCGGCCCTGCGGCGCGGACGACTTGGAGATCGTCGTGACTCATCCAGGTCCGGACGCTGCCGTCGCGCATCACCGAGCGGCGATTGAACGACACGGGAATCGCCTGCATCGCCGAGCCGCATTCGAGCGCGGCGGGCTTCGCGGCGGCATGCGCCTTCGCGATCGCCTGGACGGGACCGTTGATGAGCTTGTCGATGTACGCCGCTCGCAACGGTTCCTGGCCCTCGCGGCCGAGCTTCAGGTACAGCTCCTTCATGTAATCCGGCGCGGTGTGTGAGTGCGTCGCCGAAATCACGATGTGCGACACCGGGATGCCGGTCTTCTCGGACGCTCGTTGGCGGACTGCTTGCGACAGGTCCGTCGCGATGCCAATCAAGTCACACACCACGATCGCGGCGTCGGCGTGCGCGTCGCGAAAGACGATCGCCTTCGCCTTGAGCGGATCAATCACGCCGTCGGCCAACCGCTCGTGATAGTAGCCCGCGATCGGAAACCCGGCCGGCGGTGTGATGTCAGCCTCGGCCATGCCAACCCGCAACGAGTCGCCTGCGAGCGCCGACGTCAGGGAACCGACGAAGAACTCAATCACGAGAAGTCCGACGGCGAGCAACGAAAGTATGGTGCGGCTTTTCATGGGATCTTTCTGGAAGTTTCTTCCGGCTATGGAATGGCTATGTTCACCCGGACGATGCGCGGTTTCCGTCTCCAATCTCGCCACAGTTTGGAGACGCGTCACGACGGGTGCCCAATCTCTGGCGAGCTTGGCCGCTACGGCACTGCCCCAAAGGGTCAGCAACACAGTCGCGATCAGGTTGAGATCGGGTTCCGGATCTGTTTCATGGGTTGGCTTCCTTTGAGTTGTCGCTGCCAGGAGAGCGGAGGCCGGTGCCTTTCACTGTTTGTAGCGAGTCGCCGAGTTCGCGGCGGGTTTCTTCAGCGAGAGCACTGAGTCGTTTCACGATTTCGGGATGCGCGGCGGCGACGTTGTTCCGCTCGCCGGGGTCGGTTTCCAGGTTGAAGAGCGACAGTTCGAGTTGCTCGATGCGATAGCCGTGGCGCGTGGCGATCCCTTCGACGCCGGATTGCGTGATGGATGTCGGCGCGAGCCTGCCCCAGTTCGAGGGTTTGCCGTCGCGGCCGGGTTCGCCGGCAACGGTGATGTAGGGATGCGGGAAATGCAGCTTCCACGAACCGCTGCGCACGGCCTGCAGCGCGGTGCCCGAGTAGAAGAACAGCGCCTCGTGCGGTGGTCGCGCATCCTGTTCGCCGAGAATCAAACCCCGCGCGGAGAGACCGTCGATCTTGAGCGTGGGAGACTGACCGCCAACGATTTCCGTGAGTGTCGGCAACCAGTCGATGCCCATGAACGGATCGGCACAGACGCGCCCGGCGGGGACTCGTCCCGACCAACGCACCAGGCACGGCACGCGGACTCCTCCCTCGAATGTCGTGAGCTTCCCTTCGCGGAGCGGCGCGGCCGAGCCGGCGTGTTCGCCGTAGGAGAGGAACGGACCGTTGTCCGAGATGAAGATGACGAGCGTTCGCTCGTCGAGCTTCAGCAGCCGGAGCGTCGCCAGCACTTCGCCGACGGACCAGTCGAGTTCCTGTAGCACATCACCATAGGATCCCGCCTGGCTGCTTCCCTTGAATTTCTCTGACGCGAAGATCGGCACATGCGGCATGACGTGCGGCAGGTAGAGGAAGAACGGTCGCGAAGCGTTGCGTTCGATGAAGTCGATCGCGCGTTCGGTGAAGCGCCTCGTGAACAGCGATTGATCCGGGTCTCGCTCGATAACCTTCTCGCCATCATAGAACGGCAACGCAGGCATCTCGGCGGCGAGCGACGGATGGTACTTCGTATTGTCGTTGGAATAAGGAATGCCGAGCCATTCCTGGAACCCGTGCCGCAGCGGATGAAACTTCAGCCGCGTGCCGAGATGCCATTTGCCCATCCCTGCCGTTGCGTAGCCAAGTTCCTTGAACATTTCCGGCAGCAGCCATTCGTCATCGGCCATGCCATCGCGACTGGTGTGGTTGTACGCCCCTTGCATGCCAATGCGGTTGGGATAGCAGCCGGTCATCAACGCGGCCCGCGACGCGGTGCAGACGGCCTGCGCAACGTAGAAGTTCGTGAACCGAGTCCCTTCCGCGGCGAGCCGATCGAGGTGCGGCGTCTTGAAGCCGCGAGCGCCCTGTGTGCCCATGTCGGCATAACCCATGTCGTCGGCGACGATGAACACGACATTCGGCGGTGAGGACGCGACGGCGGTGGCGGAGGCCGCGAGCAAGAAAACAGCGAAAGCGATGGCAGCGGTGTGATATCGCATGGATGAGTTGAATGGCACGGTGGGGGTATTCGCACTCAACAGAGCGCAAGAGAGGTAGAAGTGGTCGTTGCCACCTGATGGCCGCTGTCGCCGCTTTGACGGACCCGAAACGGGGACGTTGCGACCTACGACACGTCCGCGCGGCTGTTTCCGGGCCACTCCGAAAATCATCGCCCACGGGGCGCTTTTCTCAGGAGAAAGTGGGTTCAACAAATGTGAAATTCCTTCCAGAATGTGAAATCACACAATACGCCAATGGCCAAACTTTTCCACCCCTTGCTGACCCCGATCGCAGGGCCAATGCCTTGTTGAATCTGGGATGTTGGGTGCCACGGTCACGGAGCTTCGACGTGGCCGTGCGATTGTAAAACCACCTTCACGTCTTCACACGGCCACGTCGAAGCTCCGTGACCGTGGCACCCCAAATTGAAAAAGGCGATGGCCCTGACCCTGATCGCCTTCGCGACGGATCGCGAACTCGCACAGTATGTCCAATTCTTGAAGGGGGTGAACAAGATTTTCCGGAGTCGATTGGGGACCGAGGTTCACCCCAAACGTGCCGTGGGTGCGTCCATTGTCCGTGCAGCCGTCGAAGGACTTATTTCAACTGGCTGCGAATGGTAGAACAGTTGATGACGTAGCATTCGCCTTGGCCACCGATTGAAGCCATCCTCTGCTGCCTGACACGTTAGCTCCGACTTTATTGGAGAACCGATGACAACAGCATTTTTTCGCGACAGGCGCGGCCATTGGTGCCGAAGGTGTGCCGGTGCGATTGTCTTACTCTGTTTGGCGGGTTGCAGTGCCGGTGATCCGCCGCGCGTTCCTCGCCCCGATGGCAAAGTTCGACAGCTGGAACCAGGACTGCTGCGACTGCTGGCACACTACGATCCGCAGTACGATCCTGACGGGGGGATGTTGCGGGTGGAGTTTCGCAGCCTTGGCTATCACAGTCGGATGGCGGCCGGGACGCCGGTGCATCCGACGCGCGAATCATTGATTTATGCACTCGCGCTGTTGCAGCGGGATGCTGGCGGCGATCGACAGCGGGCCGTCGTCATTGTTCAGACGGTACTCGCGCTCCAGGACCGTGCAGCGGAGAGCGCAACCTGCGGAGTCTGGCCTTGGCTGGCGGAGGAACCGCTGACCGAGATGGATCCCCCCGATTTGAATTGGGCTGACTTCTGCGGTGCCTCGTTGGTGCAAATGTTGATTGAGCATGCCGATCAGTTACCAGTCGATTTGCAGTCAGAGATGCGCGCCAGTGTTCGATTGGCGGCCGAGGCGATTCGGCGACGAAATGTGGGGCCCGGCTATACCAACATTGCCGTGTTGGGGGGTGGCGTTTGCGCCGCGTCGGGCGAGTTGCTCAATGATTCCGGGCTGCTCGACTATGGCCGACAGCGACTGGCCGGTGTGGTCGACCATGCAGCCCACCATGGCAGTTTCACGGAATACAACAGCCCGTCGTATCTGAAAGTCGTCATTGGAGAGTGTGAACGAACGCTGCACATGGTACTTGACGAGGCAACGTTGCGGTCGGCCGAATCACTGCGGCGCACGGCCTGGCAAATTGTCGCCGAGAGTTTTCATCCCCCCACCCAACAGTGGGCTGGACCTCACGCGCGAACCTCACGCGATCGCTTGCGACGCAGTACCGTCGACTTTCTCGCCCGCCGAGTGGGCATTGAGATCGCAGCCCATCCGGCGATGGAGGTGGACGAGGTGCATGGCTATGAGGTGGTTCAGCCGCTGGCCTGTCCGCAGGAATTCGTGTCGTTCTTCAGTCCCGTGGCCGTCACCGACACTGACGCAGAGCCGCGAGTGTTGCAGCGAGTTTTTGAACGCGGAAAGACCGATGCAACCAACGTGGCCGGCACGACGTGGCATGGTCCGGTGGCCTGCCTGGGGAGTGTGACCCGAAGTTCACTGTGGACACAGCGCAAGCCGGTGATCGGTTACTGGCGGACGCCACAAGATCCGGCGGTGGTGTTCCGACTGCGATTTCTGCATGACGGGCGAGACTTCGCCTCGATGGGGCTCTTCACCAAGCAACAAGATCGACGGATCTTAGCCGTTTTGAGCCCGCTCACTGGGAAAGGAGATTGGCACCTACGGCTCGATCGACCTCCGGAGGGGCGGTTTGTGGCCAGCGACTTCCGGCTGAGACTGGAACTGAGTGGAACCGGCGTGCAAAGTGAACGACTCAGCGAGGGCCAATATGCGCTCACGGCTGGCAATTATCGCATGGTGATCCATCCGACACCGAGCCAGTTCGCCGACACGGTGGTCGCCTGGGAGTTGGGCCAAGAGGGAGACGAGCGGTTTCTGGATGGCATCTGTTACCGTGGTGCCCCGAAGTCCTTCCAATGGGATTCTGTGGTGATGCAGTTGGCTGTCGGGATGGAACTCTTGGAGTCGGCTGAGCAGCCAAGCGCCGCCAAGCCCCATTGGCAGGCGACGGCGGACGGTGAATTCGCAGCGGTTTGGAGCCTCCCTGACCTTGGTACCAATTTGCTCGTGCGTCCAGGAAACATACCCTGAGCTGCACGAGTGAATGAGAAACGAAGGCCGCTGGGTTCGTCCCGCTTCGGCCTCCGCGTGGGCTGCGCTGCGATCTGTTGGCGCGGGCTTGAGATCAGCAGATCCACTCGCACACTTTTTGCGCTGTCGGCTGAAGTCCAACTCACTTCCTGTACGGACATTGACCTTGCGAATGGCCATTAGACCGAAGGCCTGATGTCACCCGTCGGCGAAATTGCAATCGCTTGAGCGTACGTAGTGCTACCGACATAATTCTCCTCCTCTTCTTTCGTATTCGGTTCTGACTGTTCATGAAGTGACACGAAACATGATCTCGATCGACGAAGGATTTGTGGATTCCGCCGCGCCCAATTCAGATGCCGCCAAGAATGGACGGGCCTTGGTGCTCAAGGGCAAGTTTCTCAAGCTCCATGTTTCCGACGACCAGACGATCCTGTTTGGCGAGTGCCAGGGGAGCGGGAAGGAGCCGTATCAATGTTCGTGCGACTTCCAACTGCCGGAGGCTCCGACGCACCGCTGTTCGTGTCCGAGTCGGCAGTTCCCCTGCAAGCACAGTCTCGGACTGATGTACGCCTACGTGCAGGGTAAAAAGTTTGTGCCCGCGGCCGTCCCCGATGACTTGCAGGCCAAACGCGAAAAGTTGCAGGCGCGCGTCGAGAAGAAGGCCGAAGAGGCGGACAAGCCGAAGAAGATCGACAAGGGAGCGCTCGCCAAAAAGATTCAGACACAACTGACCGGCATCGACCTGCTGGAGAAGTTGACGCACGATCTGGTCCGGCTGGGCATCGGCAACATGAACGCCAAAACGGCCGGGGAGATCGAGGAGCAGGCGAAGCAACTCGGCAATGCCTATCTCCCCGGAGCGCAGGCCGCTCTGCACAACTTCACGAAGTTGTTCGCCAGCGAGGACGGCCGGTTTGACGACGTTCGGCCTGGTGGCCAGCGGGAACGGATCTTCAGCGAGGCTCTCGATCAACTCGGCCGGTTGCACACGCTGGTCAAGCAGGGGCGGGCCTATTTGCAGCGGCGGTTGGACGACCCGGAGTTGGCTCCGGAGACCGACAGCAGCATCGCCGCATGGCTCGGTCACGCCTGGCAACTTCGCGAACTGAAGGATGCGGGGCTGGTGGAGACCGACGTCGAACTGGTGCAACTGGCGTTCAACTCGCACGACGATGTGGCTCGGCGGGAGTTCGTCGATACGGGCATCTGGATGACTCTCAGCAACGGACGCATCCGGCTGACGCAGAACTTCCGGCCGTACAAGGCGGCCAAGTACATCAAGAGCGACGACAGCTTCTTTCAGGTGGCTCAGGTGAAGGAGCTGTGTGCGTATCCCGGCGACGTGAACCCGCGGATTCGTTGGGACGCGATGCTGTCTCGGCCGATTGAACCGAAAGACTTTCAGCAGGTTCGCGGTTACGGACACCGCGATTTCGCCGCCGTGGTGAAGGACGTGAAGACGCATCTCAAGGGGCCGCTGTCCGACAAGCAGCCGATCCATGTGTTGAACTTTCAGCGCCTCGGTCAGGTGGAGGGGGCTCTGGTTGTCGAAGACTCGAAGGGCGAACGGCTGGTGTTGACGGACGCCGGGATGACCGAGGAGCCCGCCAGTTGTCACCTGCTCTCGCTGCTGCCGCGCGAGTGCTTCTCCGACCAGACGCTGGTGGTCCGTTTCCGGCACGATTTGGACACGCGCAAGTTGCAGATCAAGCCGCTGAGTCTCGTCACGCCGACGGGCGTCGTGCGATTGACCTTGTAGGGTAAGCCTCTGGCTTGCCCGTCATCGAGTATGTCTACGACACGTCGCGCAGAACACACGGGCCAGCCAGCGGCTTACCCTACGAAAGAGCGAAGCACGATGAGCATTGCAGTTCTCACTCAGGTTTATGACGAGACACGCCGACTCGCGATTGCGGGCAGCGTCGTGGCGGGCGGCGATTTTCGCTTGAAGAAGCTGATCGCACCGCTGGAGCAGGCGGGGGCGAAGGCTCCGGTGTTTGCCAGGGCGGCGGAGGGGGTGAAGACGCTCGTCGAGAGCAGCGAGCAGACGTCGGCGCAGGCGCTGCTGGATGTCTGCACGCTGGTCAGCGCGGTGCTGTACACGCAGGGCGAGACCGGGCTGGTCGGTGAGTTGCAGCCGCTCGAAACCACCGATCTCGGGCTGCAGACGACGCAAGCGAGTGCCCGCGTGCTCAAGCCGTTGTTGGAAGCCCTGACGACGACGGGATCGGGCCGGTTGGAGATCATTCGCGACTCGCACGAACGGGGTGCGTTTCGCGATCTTCGCCTGGTCAAGCCCGCGTTGCAGGCGCTCGATGACGTCTATCCCGAGATCGGCGAGTTCGTCGCGAACAAAGTGCTGCCGCTGTACGGCAAAGCGATCCTGCCCGAGTTGAAGTCACAATTCGATTTCAAGGGGAAGGGAGGCCATCCCCGGCGGTTGAGTCTGATGCACCGGCTCGATCCGGTCGGCACGCGCGAGACGGTCAAGCAGGCGCTGGAGAGCGGCTCGAAGGAGATCAAGGTCGCGGCGATGGAGTGCCTCGGGGCCGAGCCGGAAGACCTGACGTTTCTGCTTGAACAGTCGGTGGCCAAGGCGAAGGAGGTGCGCGGAGCGGCACTGAAAGCTCTCGCCAAACTCGACGCCGACGTAGCCTTGGACGCGTTGAAGAAGGGCCTGACGAGCGCGGACCTCGATCTGACCATTCAGCCCGTCCGCGAGAATCGCCATCCGAAGCTCTTGACGTTTGTCATCGACGAGACGCAGCGGGAGATCGACAACGTCTGTCAGTCGAAAGACAAGAAGGCGATCGCCAAGAGCGCCGATCGGGTCGAATCGCTGCTGCAATGCCTTGACGGCCGCGACGACAAGGCGACGGAGGCGTTTCTGCTGAAATGCTTCGCTCGCCGCGACGAGTTGCTCGGCGTGAAATGTGAGGACGTTGGGAAGGGGCTCAACAACCGCATCGCCGCACTGATATCCTCTGCGACGAAAAAGACGCAGCAGATGCTGGTCGGCGCGCACGCGACGCTGGAACCGGAGGTGCTCGATACGGCCTTTGAAGCGGCCTGCCGCTCGATGAAGCCGAAGGACGTGTTCGCGATGTTCTCGCCATATTTCACCGCAAAGGTGGACGAGAAGAAGAAGCAAAAGGATCCCGCCTTCGCGAAGCGGGAAGCGATCGCCAACGCCATCACTGACGAATGGCGCTGGTCTCGCCACGAGGACGATGACGGCGAGGGCGGCGAGACCATGCCGATTGACTGGGATCCCCGCTGGTTGGATCTGGCGGTGAGCCTGAAGAACCTCGAACTCGTCGGCACACTGGCTCGGCCGGGCCATGCGGGATCGAACGCCTTGTTGTCCGAAGAGTTTGCCGCCGCGTTCAAGAAGTCCAAGGCCATCCACGAATGCTACGGCTTGTTGGCGACGCAGGTCCGGGTCCAGCATCCCGATGCCACCGACAACCTGCTCGCGGCCCTGGAAAAGCACGCCTCGGCCAAAACCAAAAACAACTGGGTGGGCTTTAATATCTGCCGCCTGATCCCCGACCTCCCCAAGTCGGCCATCCCCCGGCTCGAAGAACTTCTGCCGAAGCTGCATGAAAAAGTGATCGACCAACTGGCGGATTACGTGGCTGAGCTGAAGGCGAAGGCGTAGCGTAGGGTAAGCGTCTCGCTTGTCCGTGTTCATCAATTCATTCCGGGCAAGCGAGGCGCTTACCCTAAGGCATATCGAGAAAGTAAATCCCCATGGCGAAGAAGAAAGCCGACGACGCACCAGTCCCCGACTCACGCATGTTGCGGGCACCGGCGGAGGTGCAGTACGCGGAGGAGATCGAGGCACTCATCCAAACGGACCGCCACGAGAAGCCACCGGGTTGGCAGATGTCGGCGCGGGCAGTGCTGACCTACATCTGCGGCGGGAAGTGCGGCTCGCTCGACATCACACCCAAGTACATCGGGCATCAGCGACTGGTCGAGATCGCGATTTCGACGCTCGTCACCGACCGCGCGCTGCTGCTGATCGGCGAGCCCGGGACCGCGAAGTCGTGGCTGTCCGAACATCTCGCGGCGGCGATCAACGGGGATTCGACGAAGGTCGTGCAGGGAACCGCTGGCACGACCGAGGAGCAGATTCGGTACACGTGGAACTACGCGATGCTGATTGCACACGGACCGAGCCACGCGGCCCTCATCAAGAGTCCGATTTTTCGTGCGATGGAGTCGGGCAGTCTCGCGCGGTTCGAGGAAGTGACGCGCTGCGCATCAGAAGTGCAGGACGCGCTGATCTCGTTGCTATCCGAGAAACGGGTCTCCGTCCCGGAGTTGGAAACCGAGGTTCCGGCGGCGAAGGGCTTTTCGGTCATCGCCACCGCCAACACGCGAGACCGAGGCGTGAACGACATGTCGGCGGCGCTCAAGAGACGGTTCAACATCGTCGTGCTGCCGACGCCGAATACGCTCGAAACGGAGATGGACATTGTCCGTAAACGGGTCGGCGAACTGGCGGCTAATCTCGAATTGAGGGCCGAACTGCCCGCTGAAGACGCGATCGAAAAGGTCGTCACCGTCTTCCGTGAGTTGCGTCTGGGCCAGACGCTCGACGGCAAGAATAAAATCAAGACACCGTCCGGCGTGCTCTCGACCGCCGAGGCGATTTCGGTGCTGGCTAACAGCATGGCACTGGCCGGGAATTTTGGTTCCGGGGAGGTGACCGCACACGACATCGCGGCCGGTCTCCAAGGCTCGATCGTCAAGGACGAGGAGAAGGACCGCCTCGTCTGGCAGGAGTATCTCGCCAACGTGATGAAAAAGCGGGGAGCCGAGTGGCGTCCCCTGTTCACGTCCTGCTCGGAGCACAACACGTGAGCGCCTGGCAGATTCCCGTGTTCGGAGTGCGGCACCTGTCACCGGCGGGAGCGTGGCATTTGCGGCGGTATCTCGATGAGGTGCGGCCGAAGGTCGTGCTCGTCGAGGGACTGGCCGATGCGGACGAACTCGTACCGCACATCACGAAGAAGGCCACGAAGCCGCCCATCGCCATCCTGGCCTACACGGATTCGCTGCCCGTGCGGACGCTGGTCTACCCGCTGGCGCGCTACAGCCCGGAGTATCAGGCGCTGCACTGGGCAAAGGAGCACGACGCGCGAGTCGAGTTCATCGACCTGCCGTCCGATATCTTCCTCGCGCTGCAAGACGTTGAGGCCGAGTTGCACGAACGTGCTCGCCACGCAGCCGAGGAAGCGGCGAAGGAGGACAAGGGGAGTGGGGGACACGGAGACACGGAGAGAGACGAGACCGGAGCGTCAGAGGAACCCGTTACCAACAGTTGGTCTCCCGAACGACCGGCATCCGTCTACGAGCAGTTCGCCGAACGGAGCCACGAGCCGGACTACGAGACGTATTGGGAGCGGCAGTTCGAGCATAACCGCAGCCTCAACAGTTACCGTCTGTCCGCGTTTGAGTTTGGCCGGGCGTTACGCGATCTCGAAGAAGACCGTCCGCGCTGGCGGGCCGAGAACCTCGTCCGCGAAGCCTACATGCGACGTCGGATCGAAGCGGTGCTCGCGAGCGGTGTGAAGCCCGAGAAGATCGTCGCCGTCGTCGGAGCCTTTCACGCGCCGGTTCTCAACGGCGAGTATCCGGCGATGACGGACGACGAGTTGAAATCGCTCCGGCGGCGGTCGAGCAAGCTGACGCTGATGCCGTACTCGTACTTCAAGCTGTCGTCGCAATCGGGCTACGGTGCGGGAAATCTCGCCCCGGCGTACTTCGAGTTGTTGTGGAATGCGCTTGAGCAGGGAGACATTCACGAGTTGCCGGGCCGCTATCTGTCGCTCGTGACGCGGCACCTGCGCGAGACCGGGACGCACCGCTCGACGGCCGAGGTGATCGAGGGGGTGCGACTGGCGCGAACGCTGTCGGCGTTGAAGGATGGTTCCGCTCCGACGCTCCGCGACCTGCGCGACGCGGCCGTCACGCTGCTCGGACACGGCGATCGCGGGTCGATCCAGGAGGCTCTCGCGCGGGTCGATGTCGGCACGGCGATCGGCGAACTCCCCAAGGGAGTCAGCCGGACCTCGATCCAGGAAGACTTCGAGCGGGAGATGGAGTCGCTCAAACTCGATAAGTACAAGACGACGGTCAAGCAGGAGCTGACGCTCGACCTGCGCGAAAACCGCCGCGCGAAGAGCGACGAAGCGGCGTTCCTCGATCTGCACCGGTCGTCGTTCCTCCATCGGCTGCGCGTGTTGGAGATCGGCTTTGCAGCAAAAATCGCCTCCGGCCAGCAATCGACCACCTGGGCCGAGAAGTGGCACGTGCAGTGGAGTCCCGAGAACGAAATCGCACTCGTCGAAGCCGTGCTGCTCGGCGAGACCGTCGAGTTGGCGACCGGCTACAAATTCAAAACCCAGCTCGAAAAGTGTGCCTCGATCGCCGAGGCCGCCGACATGATCCGCGACGCGTGCCAGTGCGGCTTGATGAGTTCGATGGAATTGGCCCGGCGCCGGCTCCAGGAACTGGCGACCGAGACGTCCGAGTTCGTGGCGGTGGCTCACGCCGCGCATCAGTTGGGACAGGTCGCACGCTACGGCGACGTCCGGCAGTTCGACCCCGAACCGCTGCTGCCACTCATTGAAGAACTGTTCGTGCAGGGGACGCTCTCGCTGTTTGCCACGGCCAATTGCGACAACGCGGCGGCGGCCGGAGTGCTGATCGCCATCGACGAACTCAACAAGGTCAGCCTCGAATTTCACGAGCGCGTCGAAGAGCCGATGTGGATCGAGCGGCTGCAAAAGCTGGCCGATGCCGACGACCGCAACCCGGTCCTTTCGGGCTATGCCTGTGCCATCCTGTTGGAGCGGGGACTGATCGCCAACGAGTCACTCGCGTGCGAGGTCTCGCGCCGTTTGTCGCCAGGCATCGCGGCCGATCTGGGCGCGGGCTGGTTCGAGGGTTTGTCGAAGCGCAATCGCTACGCCCTGCTGGCACGGCAGCCCTTGTGGGAACAACTCGCCGAGTACGTGACCTCATTGGACGACGGGCAGTTTCGCCGAGCCCTCGTCTTCCTGCGTCGCGCCTTCGGCAGCTTCAGTCCGCAGGAGAAGCGGCATATCGCCGAGAATTTGGGTGAATGCTGGGGTGTGCATGCCGACACCGCGAGCGAGCTGATCGAACAACCGCTCACCGAGCAGGAAGAGCAAACGCTGTCGGACTTGAATGAGTTTGATTTTGGCGACTTGTAGGATGGGCACTCTTGCCCGTCCGGATTTCCGTCTTCAAGCCGGACGGGCAAGAGTGCCCATCCTACAAATCGGGAGAACTGCCATGCCCAACACACTCGACCCCGATCAACTCCGCCGCTGGCGGCTGATACTCGGCAAGGACTCGCAGGAGTGCTTGTCCGGATTTGGCGCAGGTGGTTGCGCCCTTCGG
>JANODP010000350.1:0-2647 GCA_031412755.1 Schlesneria sp.
GTTGGGAGTCGCGTCTTCTCGTTCTGCACTCCGCGCTCCGAGTTCCGCACTCGCCAGTTGGTACGTCCGCGCGTTCATCATCAGCCGGTGCATCGCCTTCACCGACCAGCCCGATTCAACGAAGCGGCGGCTGAGCCAGTCGAGCAGTTCGGAATGCGTGGCCGGTCGGCCCTGTTTGCCGAAGTCGTTGGGAGTTGCCACCAAACCCTGGCCGAAGTGATGCAGCCAGATGCGATTCACCATGACGCGCGCGGTAAGCGGGTTGTCGGGTGCGGCGATCCAGTCGGATAGCTGCCTGCGACCGGAGGACTTTTCGTCGGGTGCAAGCGTCTGTCCGCCGAGGACACTCAGAAAATGTCGCGGCACTTCGTCGCCGGTCTTTTCCGGGTTCCCTTTGATCTGGATGCGAGCGTTCTCAATCTTCATCCCTTCGGACACAGCGTAGGCTGTGTCGAACGGCAGCGGCGAGTTGTTCAGCTCATCGCGCAGCTTCCTGGTGCTGCCGATGCGCTTGTCGAGCTCCTCTTTCTGGCCATCGCCGGCGGACTTTTTTTCCTCGTCGAGCCGTTTCAGTTCGGCATCGAACTCCGCCAGCTTCGCCTTGCGCTCCCGCGTGGCCGCTGCGACAACATCATCCGGCGCGAGTGGCACGAGGTCGCGCTGTCGCTTCTCGAGTTCGATCCCCGGCCACGGATAGCGCGTGCTTTGGAAGATGCCGTAGACCGCGTAATAGTCGTCGGTCGAGATCGGGTCGAATTTGTGATCGTGACAGCGGGCACACGACAGGGACAGCCCGAGGAACGCCCGGCCCAGGTTGTCGATCGTGTCCTCGATGGTCAGGTGCTGCGGATAGTCATCGACGCGCGAGCCGAACCGCCGCGCGAGGGCGATGTAACCGGTCGCGATGACGTGCGGGTTGCGGTCTCCGTGGCCTTCGAGCAGGTCTCCGGCAAGCTGATCGCGAATGAACTGGTCGTAAGGCAGATCGCGATTGAAGGCCGCAATGACCCAGTCGCGGTACTTGACCATCTGCGGAATCGGATAGTCCGAGTTGTCGCCCGCCGTGTCGGCATACCTGACGACATCCAGCCAATGTCGGCCCCAACGCTCTCCGTATTGAGCCGATTCCAGCAGCCGATCGACGACTTTGGCGAAGGCTGTCGGCGTCTCCGCCGCATCGTCCACGAAGGCCATCACCTCGTCAGGAGTTGGCGGGAGGCCGATCAAATCGAACGTGGCTCGACGGATCAGAACCCGCCGGTCGGCATCGCCCACCGGTTCGAGTCCCTTCGCTTCCTGGGCAGCCCGGATAAACCGGTCGATGTCACCGCGCGGCCACTTCACGTCGCGAACGGTCGGGACCTGTGGATCGACAACCGGCGCGAAGGGCCAGCGCGTGCGAGCCTCCGTCACGTCGATGGTCTTGCGCGGGACGACGGTCGATGTGGTGCGCGGGTCTGGTGCGCGCAGCGTGACCCACGCGGCCAGATCGGCAATCTCGGCATCGGACAGTTTTTTGTCGGGCGGCATCTTGAGATCGGGATTCGTGTAGCGGACCGCCATCATCAGGAGGCTGGCCTCGGGATCACCGGGAACGATCGGCGATCCATTGTCCCCTCCTTTGACGATCCCCGGATGTGAGTCGAGCAGCAGGCTCCCCCCGATCTCTTTGGACGATGCGCTGTGGCATTCGTAACAGCGTTCGACGAGCAGCGGCCGGATGCGCTTCTCGAAAAAGGCGAGTTGCTCGTCGGTGGGAGTGCTCGCGAACTGAGCCGACTCGGGTTGGGGAATCGCCCCCTCACCGGACCAGACTTCGATTCCGGACAAGTTCGCCGCGCCGCCGCGCGCCGAGAGCTTGATCGATCCGTCGCGCACCTCGATCTTCCACGGACCGAGCCTTTTCCACGTTCCCGCGGTGCCGCTGTTGAACCGCTTCACCACCACCCGATCGTTCAGCAAGATGTCGTAGGTTTCAGCGTCGTTGTCTTCCCAGACGTAGAGCAGGACCTGATGCATTCCGGCGGGAACGTTCTTCAGTTCGACATCGATGTCGCCACCCCAGCGGCTGCTGCGAATCATCCGGGCACGCTGTCGGTCGGTCGGCGGCTTGAGTGGCACCGACTGGTTGTCGAAGGCCTTCCCGTTGCACGTGTAGTTCGAGGCGTCCTGACCCTCCCACTGCTGATCGTCGATGACGACCGCCGGTCCGTTGAGGTTCAGTCCGCGATAGAACTTCGCGGGCGAGTCGGCCGCCCGCACTGGATGCCACTCACCTCCGGCCAGCAACAGCAATGTCAGGCACGTCAGGCAGCATCGCCGATTGACGAACGAGTTCTGCTCCACGATGGCCGCATCCTCAACACGGGCTTGTCCGGCGTCTGGCCGTCCGGGGGGCCTCGATCTGAAGTCGATTCTCCGGCGGGGGGACGCTCAATGGTCTTCGACACGGATGGTGCAGGTTGCGGTGAGCCCGGTCAAGCGGATGCGGTGGACGGATGACGAAATGGGTGCAGTCGTCAATTGGTGGTCCTCTTCCGTTCCCCTCTCCCCCGTCTTCGGGGGAGAGGGGAACGGTGTCCTGATGAGAAGGCTTCAGATCCGAGTGAATTGGGCGATTGGGGAGATCGCAAACTTGTTGCGGTGT
>JANODP010000351.1:0-19192 GCA_031412755.1 Schlesneria sp.
AGCCCCCATAACGGCCACGCCCTTCGCAGACTCAGGGCGTGCCACTCAAACTGCCCCCCTACCGGATTGCTCGGTGAATTGGAAGAAGACGTCTTCGAGCGTGGCGTCCGTTCCGACCGCTTCCAACCGGCTCTTGGCTTCGGCAATGCTCCCCTGAAACAGGGACTGGCCCCGGTGCAGGATCAGCAGGTGGCTGCACAGGTCGTCGATCAGGTCGAGCAGGTGCGAACTGATGATCACGGCGGCCCCGGCCGCTGCCCGCTCGCGGATCGACGCCTTGAGCGTCCGAATGCCGCGCGGATCGAGTCCCGTCAGCGGCTCATCAAACAGGATGGCTTGCGGCTGATGCAGGTAGGCGCAGCAGATGGCCACCTTCTGCCGCATGCCGCGCGAGAGTTCCTGCGCGAGGGTCTCCCGCTTTTCCGTCAACTCGAACTGCGCGAGCAGGCGTTCGGCCTCCGGTTCATACGCCGGCACGCGGTAGACCGAGGCCGTGAACTCCAGGTGTTCCCACACGGTCAGCACGTCGAACAACTGCGGCTCATCGGGGATGAAGGCCAACCGGCTCTTGGCGGCCGTCGGCTCCTGAACGATGTCGTGCCCGGCGACCCGCAGCACGCCTCGCGACGGCGGGATGATCCCGGCCAGCGCCCGCAGGGTGGTGGTCTTCCCCGCACCGTTCGGACCGACCAATCCCAGGACCGAGCCCGCCGGAACTTCAAAGCTGAGTCCCCGCACGGCGACCGTCTCGCGGTAGTTCTTCTCGTAGTGCTCGACGCGGATCATGAGGACTCGCCGTGTTCTCAAGTGCGGGATCGTGTCTCAGGCAGAGCCTTGGCTTATAGCCATCGACCTGCCGACCGACAAGCAGTTGAGTCGCTCGCCCGGAGACGGGGCGTGCAGTCGGTAATTGGTGGTCGCTGTTTCTTGTCCCCTCTCCCGCCCGTCCTCGGGGGAGAGGGTTAGGGTGAGGGGGGATTCGCTTCAGGCAGAGTGACCGCTGGACTCACGACGACCGATTCCCGTGGGGTTCGAAATTTCCATCCTCTCTCTACGGCCGGGCCCCCTCACGTCCCCCCTCCCCCCCGAAGACGGGGGCGAGGGGACCGGAAGACGACCACCAATGACCTACTGCACTCCGGAGACTTCGACGGACGTGTTGCCGGGCGACCATCAGGGTTGCCGGAAGGTGTGGGTCTGGTCGCCGGCCAGTCCGCGTTCGACGGATGTCCGGCCGTCGGGCCAGTGAATCTCCAGCGTCTGGATTTCAGACGCCTCACCCAGGCCGAAGTGCAGGTCGAAGCTGCTCTGCGAGCAGTACGTGGAACCGCTCCGCACCTCGCGCAATTGTGTGACTCCGCCGGTGGTCAATCGTGCGGTGGCATTGATCGCCGGACTTCCGTGTCGGTTGAGCAATCGCACCTTGGCCCAACGACCGCAGGCGGCCGTTTCGTTGTGGAGCAGCAGCGGTCGGGCATCCATCGCCGTGATCAGCAGGTCTGGTTTGCCGTCGTTGTCGTAATCGCCGACCGCCAGACCGCGCATCGACTCCGCCCGTTGCAGGCCGGGGCCGGCTTGACGCGAAACGTCCCGCAGCCTGCCCCCCACGTTGTGCAGCAGCGTCGGGAGTTGCTTGTAGGTTTCGTGCAACGTCGGACAGGCATCGACCTGCGGATAAATGTGGCCGTTGAGGATCAGCAGATCGAGTTTGGCATCGAGGTCGTAGTCCAGAAACGCGCAGCCCCAACTCATTTGAGTATAGGTGAAGTCCTTCATGCGCTGGCTGGCGCTGATGTCCGAGAAAAAGAGCTGGCCTTCATTTTTATAAAGCGTGCAATAGTCCAGTGCGAAGTTGGTGACGAAGAGGTCCTGCAAGCCATCTCCGTCGAAATCGGCGGCATCGACACCCATGCTTCCCTGAGGCCGACCGTCGGCTGTGACGCCGGCACCACTCCAGCCGCCAATCTCGGTGAACGTTCCGTGGCCGTCGTTGCGGTACAGAAAGTTTGGGTTCGAGTCGTTGGCAACATAGACATCGACATCGCCGTCACCGTCGAGGTCCGACGCCACGACTCCCAGCCCGTAGGACTCAGCCGTGTCTGTCATGCCCACCTGGTCGGTCGTGTCCGAAAAGGTTCCGTCGCGGTTGTTGTGAAAGAAACGGTCCTGACCCCCTCGCAGCCCGAACGGACCGGCCATGACCCTGGCGGTGTTTTGCCAGACCGTGGTCCGCTCGCCCCGCAGGACGTCGTCGAAAGTGCAGTCGATGTATTTCACGACATAGAGGTCGAGCCACCCGTCTCCATCGGCATCGAAGAAGGCCGCGCCGGCGCTCCAACCGGGCGTGGTCACACCGGCACGTTCGGCAACTTCCTCAAACGTGCCATTGCCTCGATTGCGATACAGCCGACTCGGGCCGAAGTTCGTGACGTACAAATCGACGTGGCCATCGTTGTCGAAGTCGGCGGCACAGACACCACAGCCCCAGTCGTCGCCGCCGACACCAGCCTGAGCCGTCACGTCCTCGAATCGTCCCTGACCCGCGTTGCGATAGAGGGCATTGCGGCCCTTTTCGCGAACTCGTCGCGGGCTGTCATCCAACGCCCAGGCATTCACCAGAAACAGATCGAGCCGGCCGTCTTCATCGAAATCAATCCAGGCGCAACCGGAACCAACCGATTCCAGAATATGGTTCTTGTCGATCCCTCCGCAGTACAGAACGGTCGCGAGACCCGCCTCGTCCGCCACGTTGACGAACCGCACCACACTTTCCATGCCGGAATCGGCCGCACTGTGAGTCGTCGGTTGAGCGTGCTGCGAGGTTGTGGTCGCCGCCGTTGAACCGTGCTCGTCCAACTTCGCCGTTGATGCGGGAGAAGCAGGGCCACACCCCGACGTCGAGAGCACGGCGAACAACAGGACGGATCCAAATCTGCGCATCGTGAAAGCCAAGACGGACCCAATCCTGAAGAACATCCTGCGGGCATGGCGACAACACGTCGTGAAGGGGCCATGCTGCGCTGGAGAGCACGAGCCCCCAATCCCTTACGGGGTCAAAGGTGAGATTTGGCGAGCCGCATGCCGTAAGGCTGCGGGTTTGTGATTGTCACAGAACCCGTGGCCTTACGGCACACGGCTCGCGAAGAACATCCCTCCACAGCCGGCTGAGATTCGCTGAGGTTATTTCTTTTCCGGCGCGATCGCCTTTTGGTACAGCGCGTCGAGACTCTTCGCGGCGGCGCCGACTTGATCCGAAGTGGCCTTGTCTCCGAGTTGGGCAATCGACTTGGCGGCGGCGAGGATGGCCTTTTTCTCCTTGCTGTCGATCCACAGGTAATCTTCCTTGGTGTCCGCATCGGTCAGGTGCGTAGACCCGGCCTTCGCCAATCGCTGGCGAATGGCCTGCACCCGCTTGTCGCCCTCGTTCGCCACGTTGGTGACCTCGGCCGCGGCCGCTTCGAGATGTTTCAGCACATCTTTTCCGCCTTGAGCCGCCTTCAGGTGCTCCTGCGCCGCCTGATGATGGTGCGCGATGATCGTCTTGACGACCTGGTCTTCCGTCTTGCGCACCTCGACGAGCACGATCGCCAGATGTTCGTAGCTTTCGACAGCGGCATCGAGCGAACCAATGGCAGGAGCGACGGGATCGGCTCCCAGAATCGCGCTGTTCAGCAGGACGGAAACAAACAAAGCATTCATCGCGTGGTCTCCTGTTGCATGTGAAAAAGCCGGGAACAAAACATGGTCGAGCATCGCCGTCACTTTTTCGTCTCTTCGCGCGGCGGTTCAAAATTCTGGAAGACGTTGTCCCGTTCCAGTTGCAGTTGGAACGTGTCCGACACCTTGGTCATGAACTGGCAGCGGGAAATCCACCAGATCGCGTCGAGCGCCCGCTCGGGACCGAGGGTCTGCTCGACCCGTTCGATATCCTGTGCCGAGACGGTCCACGGCGCGCTGGTCATCTGTGAGGCGAGCGAGAACGTGGCGCGTTCGGCCGGAGCGAAGCCCGACCAGTTCCCCTCGGCCATCTGCCGCGTGCGGTCGGCGATCTGTTCACCACTGAGTCCGCCGACCTGCATCAGCATTTCGCAGTGGCCCATGCAGTAAAAGCACCGCAACTCGCGGGTGACCACCCAGAAGACGCTCTCTTCAAACGCGCGGTCCTGTTTGGCTTCGTTGCCAAACACGCGCAGGCACTTGACCCACGCGGGGCCAAGCTGCGGCTGCCGGCCGATCACCAGCCGGCTCCACCGGATGCGGAGTGGCTGGTCCGGGTTGTAGAGTCCCTTTGGCAGCCGCTCGATCACCTCGGCCCATTCCGGGATGGCGACGCGCGGCGCTCGATCGCGCTGCTGTTCGAGCCGCGCTTGCAGGGCCTCAAACGAAAAGTCGGACCATTGAGGTACGCGAACGTCATCGGCTGCGGAGGCGGATGGCAGCGCGGGACGAGAGGCTTGCGGAGTCAACGACCCTCCGGGCGTCGAGGCCGCAAACTTCACATCGAGCGGTGGCAGCGGACCATCCGCTTCGATGGGTAGCGCCAGTGCGTGAACCAGCCGATCCTGGAAATTGGCATATGCGGTGAGCAGCACCAGCCCGACCAGTCGATCCTCGCCGAAGGCCCGCTTGACTTCATCGACCTGCGCATCGGTCAGGTCTCGCCCCGCGCGGGACAACTGTTCGGCGAAGCGCACGATCAGCCGTTCGCGCTCCTCCAACGATCCGAGTTCGCCCGCCGACAACCGTTCGAGCTGAGCGTCCGACAACCCCGTCCCCTTCAATTCGGCCCGAGCCAGCGCGAGACCGTAGCCGCTGCGATTGATCTTCGCGGCGGACAAACGGACCAAGCCCCGCTCGCGACCGCTGAACTGGGGCGTCGTGCGATAGAGGTGGTCCAACTCCAGCATCGCGGCCGTCGTGTGAGGCAGCGTCGTCACGAGAGCCTTCGCCCAGTTCGGCAACGGCTGTCCCTTGCCGACAGTTGCCTCGGGCAGCCGCCGCCAGGCTTCGTCGTTCGACGCCAACTCGATTCGCGAATGCTCGTGAAAGACGGGAGCAGCGTCATTCCGTCCTTGAGTGGCCTCCGGCTTCGCACGCTGGGCATCGACGAGAGTCATCATCAGCGCCTGCTCCATCTCGCCGGTCTTGAAGCCGAACGGGCCGCGACCGCTCTTGAAGGCGACCTTTCCGGCGGTGTCGATCACGTAGAGCCGCGCGGGCATGCCGCTGTAGGCGTTGCCGGTCGGGTCGTCGATCTCGTCCACGAGCAGCGGGATCGAGGGCTTGAGCAGCCGATGGCACTGCTGCGCCACGTCGATTCGTTCGGCGGTGGTCTTGGGCTGCGCGACGGCCACACCGACTTTGGCGTTCGATTCCATCTTCCAGCCGTCGGTCGGATGAGCCTCGCGCACGTAGACGCCCAGAAACACGGCGTCGTCTTTAAATCGCCGATAGATGTCCTCGACGCCCGGATACATCGAGCGGAATGGTCCGCAGGTGAAGTTGCCAAACACCAGCACCACCGGTTTCGAGCCGATCACCTCGGACAGCCGCACCGTGCGCAAGCCGTCGTGCGTTTTGAGGGAGAAGTCGGGAGCCGGGTCGTTCACCGACGGGCCTTCCTGCAACGAACCGACCTCACCGGCGAAGAGGCCCTTGAGCAGCAAGTCGGGCGTCGGAGCATCGCCCGGAAGGAAGCCCGAAGACAGCCCGGCCAGCCATGCTTCGCGCATCTCTTCCGAGTTCACTTCGTCCCGGCCCTGGGCAACGGCGTCGAAGAAGGCCAGCCATTCCTCGCGCATCAGCCTGCCGTCGCCGTTGGGGTCCATGCGGCGGAACAACCGATTGGCGACGTAGGCGTGCTGCACCCACGAATTGCGATCCGACCAGTCGAGATCGTCGCCGGTGATCTTGCCATCACGATTGCGGTCGAGACGGGCGAACCATTCCGCCTCGCCCTGAAACTTGTCGGCTTCGATCCCGTCGGCGAGAGTCACTCCGTGCCGTTCGGCCAGCCACGCGAACGAGTAGCGCGACTGAGCCGGTCCGAACCAGCCCTCGCCCGGTCCCATGCGCGATCCGCGCTGGATGGCCAGAAACATCCGCATCGACTCGGGCGGCGTCCGGCCCGAGAAGGCCCGTTCGATCTCCTCGACGGGAACGCTGACCAACTCGGGGCCGACCGTAAACGGCGGCGGTCCGTTGAGCGGGTCGAGCGCCGACGCCGGTTGCGACTCGTCCACAGCAGCCATCAGCAGGGTTGTCATGGCGGGAAACCACATCATGGAGAAGAGAAAACGTTTCATGAATCACAATCCAAACAGAAGACGATCTTGGCAATTGGTCAATCACCACTCAACGGCTGACTCGATCTTGGAGTACCAAGCCGCAACCTCTTTTCGTTCATCGCGCACGCACTTCAGAGCCAGATGATGACACCCGACGACGGGCAAAAGCCTACCCACTGATGGCACGGATTTCACAGATGGCACAGATAAGATGGGAGGCGAGAAGTGTTCTCGGCTTTTGTCCGATCCGTGAAATCTGTGTTATCCGTGCCATCCGTGGTTCCGGCTTTTGCTGTGGGCTGCGGCTCAGCGGCTTCGTCTCGCCGCTGAGCAAAATGTTTCGACCAGTCTCCTCATTTCTCCAATCGCAGCCCGGCCGATTCGGTGATGCGGTCGAACGAGGCTCGGTTGGTGGTATAGCTGATCGCCTGAACGACATCGCGCGGGCCGGCTTGCTTCACGGCTTCCGCCACGTCGGCGTCGGTCAGAATCACCGGGGTCGTCGCGAGTTTGCGAGCCAGCGTGAACAGCGAGCGTTCCTTCGGAGTGAACTCGGACCAGTCTCCATCCAGCTTGTAGACCTGATCGTCCGACAAACCGAGGGCCTTCATGCTCTGCAGCGCCAGCCCGGTCGCGTACCACGCCCGGTCTTGACGAGCGATGACCCAGGCGATTTGCGCCTTCATCAGCGGCGTCAGGTCACCACGCTCTTCGGCCGAGCGAATGCTGCTGATGCGGCCCTTCGCACTGTTCGGGAACGTGGCGAGGAGTCGCACCCACTGGGGAATCGCCGCATCCGAGAAACCTTCTGGCAACACTTCCTTCGCCTGCGCTTCATCGGCCAGCGGCAGCCGTGGCGTTCGCGAGCGGGCCGCCGCCAGCCCCTTCTCGACTTCACCGCGCGATTCGAGCGGCGGACGATTCGCGACCGCCATCCGGGTCGGCTTGCCCGTCGCGGAATCCATCGTCACAGGGGCGACATTCGAGATCAGATCCTGAAACTTGGGCGATGTCGGAGTCAGATAGGTCTGTTTCGTCTCGACGGCAGGAGCGGCCTTCTCAGTCGCTGCCGTCCCCGTCGCGGCTTCTCCGCCCGCGCGGCGATTTCCAAAGTTGCCGCCTCCCGCTGACTGCGGGATGCCGGCCCCTTCCTTCCAGCGGTTGATCGAGTTGTTGCCCGCCATCGACAGGATCATCTCCAGGATTTGTTTGTCGGTGTAGAACTTCCTCAACCCGTCGATGTCGGCGTCGTTGAGGAGATGCGGCTGATACGTGAATTTGCGGGCGAACGTGTAGGCCGCGCGCTGCTCCGGCTTGTGTTCCGACCAGTCACCGTCGAGAGCCGCGATCTCGTCCTCGGTCATCCCCGCGCCGAGCAGCTTCGATTCTTGATGACCCAGGCAGTACTGGCAGTTGTTGGTCCGCGAGACGATCCAGAACAACTGCACCTTGAAGGCATAGTCGAGCGAATTGTCGGGATCGTCGTTGCGACCGAAGCCACCTCCCCCCGCACCGCGTCCCTCGCCACGCCCCTGTCCACCCGGTCCGCCCGTTCCGCGTTGCCCGTCGCTCTGCGGCATGTAGTGGTAGCGCAGCCGACTCTCGTAACTGGAACCACGTTCGCCGAGTTGCTCCTTGTCGGCGTCCGTCAGTTCGGGCAGCGGGATGCGCAGCGTGCGGCCCTTCATGTCTTCGAGATATTCCTTCATCTCGGGCCGAGTCAGCGGGATGGGACGCGGCGCCTTGACGGAATCCACCGCCAGAGCATTGGTGAGCGGCGCGCCCGCCAGACCGACGGCCAAGGCGATTACAGACAACGATGCGAAAGAGAGGCGTTTGAGAAACATCAGTGGAACCTCGCGAGATGGGAGACGTAAAAAGGATCAATTCATTGCAGGGTGGGACAAGCTCGCTTCGAGCGCCGGCCCACCCTGTTCATTTCTGTGTTGCGGTCAAAACTCTGCGACAAACCGGCAGGGTGCTCCTGTTCACCCACATCGCTTCGCACAGCGATTTTTCTGCCTCTCTCTTTCTGTCTACTTCTTCCTGTCCCTCCAAAGCAGGTAGACAGAAAGAGAGAGGCAGAAAGATGAAAATGATTAAGTCCTGGTGAACCTGCATCTCATTGCGACATCTTCTGCTGTGCGACTTACTGGGTTTGGCCGACGAGCGTCACACTGCCTTCGAGCGGCAGTCGCAGCATTTCCGTGAAGCGGTCGAACATGTTGGCGTCGCAGGTCAGAAAGATGATCTCGGCGACTTCGTTGTCCGAAAACAGCTTTCGCAACCCGGCCACGTCCTCATCGACGATGGTGTGTGGTGCCGAGGTCAGCTTGCGGGCGAACGCGAATGTGGCCCGCTCGGCAGGAGTGAAGGCGTCCTCGCTCACGCCGATCGCGAACAGCACGTCGTCGGTCACTCCCAGCGCATTGAGCCGCGTGCGGGCGTGAGCCATCGAGTACCACGCACGATTCTCGCGCGAGACGACCCACGCGATCTGGGCCTTCAATTTTGGATCGAGCTTCCCGTCACGGGCGATTGCCTGACGGTGCTTCCACAATCGCAGCGCCGATGTCGGCGAGTATGCCGCCGCCTGAACCCACACGGGTGGTGTGACTCCCGGAGTATCGGCGGCCAACGCCTGTCGAGCCGTTTCAATCGCAGGTAGCTTTACAGTTGGGGTGCGATTGCGACAGGCCGCCATCGCCGCTTCGGCCTCGGCCCGCGATTCCCACGCCGCGCGCGGCTTGTAGTCGAGCGGCGCCACCTTCGTTTCAATCTTCGAGAATTCATCGGACGTCGGCGTATCGAGTTGGCTCGGCTCATCGCCACCGAACGATTTGTCCTGCGGGATGCCGGTCGAGGCGGTCCAGCGGTTCGTCGAGTTGTTGCCGGCGATCGTCTGCAGAATGTCCACGAACTGCTCGTCCTTGAAATGCTGCCTCATCGCGGCGAGGTCGTCATCCGTGACGAGATGCGGCGTCAGCGTGACCTTGCGCGTAAAGCGCATCGCGGCCTGTTCGTCAGTCGGAAACGCGGTCCACTTGCAGTCGAGTGCTGCGATCTGGTCGTCGGTCATTCCCGCCCGCTTCAGCTTCAACTCCTGATGACCCAGGCAATACTGGCAGTCGTTGGTGCGCGACACGATCCAGAACAGTCGCGTCTTGAACGCAAAGTCGGGCGCCGCCTGCTGCTGATTCAGCGTCGCATTGAGATTCTGAGTCCCGCCGGTTCGCTGTCCCTGGCCGCTCGATCCGGACGATGAGTTTCGCGAGGACTGCCATGACTCGGGCAGGTAAATTGACCGCAGCCGGCCGTTGTTGACCGAGCGTCGTCCCGAAGCGATCTCATCCGGCGTGAGAGCGGGCAGCGGGATGCGGGCCTCGCGATTTTTGAGTGCTTCGATCGTCCGCTTCATCTCGGGCCGAGTCTTCGTCAGCCCGGTTCCAATCTCGGCGCACCAGCCGTTCGCAATGACAATCGCGACGCACAACGTGCCGCTCCACCAACCAAGATATTTCATGAGTTGTCTCTCCCATTGAATAAAGTGAATCATCACACGGCAGATTCCAGTGGCCGGACGGCAGTTCGAATCGCACCCCACCCGATCTCAAACATCGATTTCATGAACGTGAAGAAACTTGTCGAGTTGGGTGATCTCCAGCACTTCGCGAATGTCATCCGACGGATTGAAGAGATGGACCTCAACTCCCCGGCGCTGGGTCGATGCGATGATTCCCAGCAGTTCACTGGGGATCAATCGCACTCCCGTCAAATCGAAGGCCAGCGTCTGGCAGTCGTATTCCCGAATCAATTCCGCAATCTCATCGCGACAATCGGCGAGGTTCAGATCTTCGAGAATCTCGCGGCCCCCAAATCCAATGACGGTCAGTTCACCGGCCTGGTAAACCTCCAATTCGGTAACCATTTGCATTCCACAACGCCTTTGATATGTGACCCCGTGCTCTGGGCGGCGATCAACCGTTGCCACGAAGGAGGGATCAATGTTATTCGTCGGATCGAAACACCGTGACCACCGGGGACGTTCCCACGACATAGGCCACCTCATCATTGATTTGCCGCCCCTTGTCGTCCTTCAGGATTCGACTCACCTTCAAGTGCAGGTTCGTCCCATCGCTGTGCTCTTCGGGGAGGATCTCAAACGCTTCCAACTTCTTGCCGGTTTCCCAATCCGAGTCCCGGCCGGTGATCTGGGGGACGAGGTCGCCCACTTTCTTGCCTTCCTTCCACGCCGTCAGAAATGCGGCGCAAGCCTCCTTCGCTTTCGGTTGGCTGAGCGACAGACTGCGGGCGGATCGACTGCAACCAGCCACCACCCCACACCACAGAATCAACACGAGCAACCGGCACGGCCACCGGGCGATCAAACGAACTGACATCGGACACGACCTCGGAACAAGAGACAAACGGAAACGCGAAACCTGCGTCAGCGCACGGCCACGACGCGATGCGCACTCTTGTCGTGCGCACACACTGGAACAGCAGCCGCCAGCACTCAGTGAGTGCCGGCGATCCGGAAAACCTCGTTAGAAGTCGCCGAGGAGTTCGCCCCCCTCGCGTGTGCCGATGCCTTGCCAGGTATTGATATCGATGCTGTTCGACGCGAATCGGACAGAACCATCGCACAGCAGAAGATGGACTCCACCCGTGTGCATGCTGTTGGCCGTCGTCGCGATGCGTCCCGGCGGGTACATGCACGAACGATCGTTGGGGCCCAGCGTGTGATAGTAGTAGGTCGTGGTGTGATCCGGATTCAACCAGGGAACTCCGCCGTTGGACTTGCCCTGTGTCGCGGTGGTGGTAATGTCCGCCGCCCGGCACATATCACGCGCTTCCGTCGTCGTGGCTGGGTACGTACCGGGTTGGAAGGTGTCGGTATCCCGCGTGATCAGTCCATTGCTGCCGTCGCCCAAACGCCTCTCGGACATCATCGCCGTGTTGCTGGTGCCGTCCGAGATGTCGCCCATGCGCGTGAAGCTCCTGGAATAAAACACCCCGTTCGGCATCGGCATGTTGTAATTGCTGTTTGAGGGGTTCGTTGAGGGAAGGTCGTTCAGGACACCGGTGCCGGTGTTCGTGTAGTAGTTGTTTCGCCCACCCGCGAGCAGGGGCATCTTGTCGGGGTCCGAGGGACAGCGGAAGGCAGCGATATTCGTCGCCAATGCGGTCGCATTGTTGGCGTGTGTGGCGCTGACGTTGAAGTCGATCGTGTTGTACAACGGCGCCTGGTCGATGAACGGGAGAATTCTCGGATGCATCGACATGTTCGGAGAGCCCTTGGCCATCGGCAGGCCCTTGAAGTTGTCGTGGTAGTTGTGCAGCGCCAGCCCCAGTTGTTTGAGGTGGTTCTTGCACTGAGTCCGCCGGGCGGCCTCGCGAGCCTGCTGCACGGCGGGCAACAGCAGGGCGATCAGGACCGCGATGATCGCGATCACAACGAGCAGTTCAATCAGTGTGAAGGCACGACGGGAACGGGAACGATTCATGGAACGACCTTTCAAGAAACGATGCGCAATGGCGCGAAATGAGAACTCAATCCAGACGAAACCAGGTGGTGCGTGAGCCGCCCTTCGATATCGGGCGACTCGGAGCAACGGGCGACGGCTGACAACTGGCCCATCGGTGGCAGCGGCGCGGAGTCAGGAAACGACTCTCACGGCAAGTGCCTCGCGCGGAGACCGACATCGTCGCAGCAGGTTCACCGCGGAGCCGCCTGGCGAGGAGTTGCTCCTGCGCGGGGGTGACCAGTGAACCGGCCGGGACGAACGTCAACAGAGGCGTCTTCCCCAGGAAGTCGACTCCCTCCGCCACACCGAACGGACGGCCCTGCGACGAGGCGCGAGAATGCTCAATCGTGTTGAAGATCCTCACCGCGCACAGGCCCTGCCAGCAACGTGGTCAGGCGGCGCGGGGAGGTCGGAAGATGCGGTCCGCCGGGCCATCGACAACGTGATCGATGGTGGTCGCGCGGAGCAGTGAGTTCTCATCGCCAACGGCCAGACGGGCGATGGCACAGAGAATCACGTCACCCGGTTGAGGAAGATTCACCGTGCGACTGGGTGCCGCCGGAACGGGATCGCGTTGGCGGCATTGCGGACCCGAACAAGCGGGCCTTTGTTCTGAATCGTTCGATCGGTGACTGGCCATCGAGTCGTGGCCCGGCATCCCGTGACCGGCCATCGCCTGACCGCCGTGGCCTGCCAGATAATCGCCACAAGTTGCCCAGGCCGGACGAGCATCGCAGACGCAAAAAGCCGCCAAACACAGGGACAGCAAGCTGCCTCTGAGCAGGAACCGCTTCGGCGTATGGGAACATTGGAACCGCATCACAACTCGTTCGGAAATGAGATCTTCCGTCAATCAGCCGCGTCGAATACGTTCCTCGCGGAACGACTGTTGGGATTATTTTCGGCCAAGCCTTGGGAAGTCTTTGAAGTGAACGCAGGGCAGGCTAACAATCAACCGCCCCCATATTCAAGCGCGTTCTTTGAAAGACACCTTGGAGTGGACAGAACCGTTCTCCTGCACGTCTCCAAAAATCTGACTCCATTGTCTCTCGCGAAGCTCAGCCGCCCCCCATGCCACTCGCCTTGTTGTAGTCTTCCTTCCGGAAGACCAGCAGCGGATCTTTGCCCACGACGAGGTACGTCACCTCCTGCTCCTCCTTGTCATCGGTCAGCTTCATCTTCACGACGAACGTCTTCGGCCCGTCGGACGGTTCCTCGCGCAGGACTTCAAACTGTTCGAGCTTCTTGCCCGCCTGCCAGCGCGCGTCGAACGTGTCGATCGGAACCTGAAAACTCTTCACGGTGCCGTGGGCCGCGCCCGACTTCCAGGCGTTGAGTGCCGCCTCCAACGCGCCGCGCGCCGTGTTTTGCGAGGGGATGTATGTCCGGTCGCTCGTACCACAGCCGATGGCCAGCAATGCCATTGTGATGGACATGGCACTAACAAATCGACGAAACGCAGTCTGCATGATGTGAATCCTCCTCCGGCATGATGGTTGATAACAACGAATCCTTTTCGGCAGTCGCACCGTCCTCCGCCGAGCGATGCAATCGTTCCCAGCGGCGACGGCGGACGTGATAGAACAGGACGGGAATCAGCAGGTCGATGACTTCGTCGGCGATCAGGATGCCGCCCAGCACAGGAGCGGCCATCGGACGGATGACCTCGGCCCCAACGCCGGTACTCCAGAGCATCGGAGCCAGGCCGAGAACCGTTGTCGCTTCAGTCAAAAGCTTCGGTCGCAGCCGATGCACGGCACCATTCAGCACGGCTTGTTTGAGTTCCGGCAGCGTCAACTGCGCCAGTCCGCCAGCCCGTTCGACCGCCTCGCGCAGATAGACCAGCATCACGATGCCGGTCGCAGCCGCCATCCCAAAACAGGCGATGTACCCGACTCCAACCGCGATCGAGAACTTGTATCCCAACAGCCACTGGCACAGCACGCCACCGGCCAGAGCTCCGGGAGCCGACAGCAGCATCAACCCCGCATCGGCCCAGTCGCGATAGGTGACGAACAGAATCGCCAGGATGATGAGCAGCACACACGGCACGAGGATCAGCAGCGTGCGGCGGGTCTGGGCGGCATGTTCGTACTGACCCGTCCATTCGACGAACACGCCCAGTGGGAGTGTGACTCGCCCCGCCACGATGCGCCGCGCATCGGCCACGACATCGAACGGGCTGCGATCGCGCACGTTCAGCCGCACGTAATTCCTCAGCCAGCCGTTCTCGCTTTTGATGGTGGCCGGTCCTTCGATGACGCTCACCTGCGCAACCGCTTCGAGTGGAACAGTGTCGAGCGATGAAGCCATCAACGAAGAAGCCGTTAGCGCGGAAGAAGAACTGGAGTGAGCGGCATTCTCGACGTGTTGGCCCAGCGGTGGACGGCAGGGAATCGGCAGGCGGCGCAGTGATTCCTCGTCCTCTTCGACCGAATGCTGTGCGATGCGCAGCCGGACCGCCGTTCGTTCGCGGCCATCGAACATCTGCGAGACGACGCGACCCGACAGCGCCGCTTCGAGCACCGCCTGCAAGTCGCTCAGGCTGACACCCAACTCGGCGGCGCGATGAGGATCGGGAACGATCTGGATCACGCCCTTGCCGCGAATCGGATCGGCCACGACATCGGCGGCTCCCGGCACGTCCTTGAGCACCGACGCGATTTGTTCTGAAGCGGCGACGACATCCTCCAACCGACGGCCGAGCACGCGCACGCCGACTTCGGTGTTGACGCCCGTCGCGAGCATATCGACTCGATTTTGAATCGGTCGCGTCCAGACGTTGGTCCAGCCGGGCATTTGCAGGGCGCGATCCATCTCGCCCCCGAACCCCGCCAGGCTGTCCGAGTCATGCGGCCACAACAGCAGTGAGCGAGAGAACTCGTCCGTCAATTGACGAACCAGCGCATCGCAGCGCGGATGCGGGTCGATCAAGGGCAACGATGGCAGACTGTTGTGAGCCGATCCGTCGTGCGGTTTTGGGGGCGTCGATCGGACACGACGAACCTGCTCCTGAACCGCAGCAAGGTCTGCATCGAAAACGGGCCGTCTCGCAAAGCATTCGTCACGGACGAGCCTCAGCCACATGGGTGCCGCACGGCGATGGAGTTCGCGATTCAGTTCGGCCACGTGTGCCAACCAGCGGCGGTGGTACTCCTGCTTTACGGCGGCGAGCACCCGTGTTTCGGGCGTGCTCCGTTCGAGACCGAGCATGTCCCCCATCGAGCCGAAGAACTCTGCCACCGCGCCGGGCGGGGAACTTCGCACCGCATCCACGTTCTGCATCAGTTGCTGTCGCTCCAGTCCTTCCAAGATCCGGTGCCACAGCGCGGCGAGGGCTTCTTCGTGGGGAGACAGCGCCAGTTCACGAGTTGCCGCGATTGGTAGCGATTGCGAGACCACGGCGACATCCGACGGCGTCAAGCCTCGCACCAGTCGTCCCGATCCGTGCAGCCCGCGCCCGGTTTGCTCCACGACGAAGCGGCTCAGGTCGTGTTGCAGTTGTGTCTGAAAGGCTTGCGTCAGTTGCCAGGCCGTTTCTCGCTGCACCGCCTCGAATCGGAACAGCGCGGCATCGACGATCTCGTGCTGCTGGTCCTGCGGCACGGAGTCGATGAGGCGTGCTTCGGACAACTCGTTCAGAAACTGAGCCGCCATTCTCTCGGCGTCGGCTGACAGCAGACGCCGCTTCGGCCACAGGTCGTGCGCGCGGAACTCGATCATCGTTTCGATCATGTCGAGCGGAGCGGGATCGAACGGCGTGTCGGCTCGACCCGCCTTGCCCGTCACCATCAGGACTTCGGGGAACCGGCACAGCACCATGTTGCGGGCCTTCAGGTCGTCACCCGACTGCGCGATCGAGGCGCGAGGAATCGTGATCGGCATGTCCATCACCATTCCTTCGTCCAGCGGCAGCCTCAGTTCGGTACCAAGGGGTCGCATGGTCTGCTCGGCGAACAGCGCGAGTGCGATCAGTCCAACCACTCCGACGATGCGCGACCAGCGCGAGGACATTGTCCACGCCACCAGTACCAACGCCCCAAACAAGACGGTCCGAAACACGAACGGGCTGCCCAGCGGAGCCGCCGCCAACACGAGCGTCATCGCCAGCACGGCGATCAGCGGCGCGGGGCGGTCCAGCAGGGAAGCGAGGATCGGCCGATAGACGCCGATCACACTGCGCACCAGCGCACTGTCGGTTTCGTCCCGCATTCGACCGCGCACGAGAAGGGTGCAGAGCGCGGGAACCAGCGTGACGGCGAGGATCGCCGCCGAGACTAATACCAGTGACTTCGTCCACGCCAGTGGGTGATACATCCGTCCGTCGATACCACCGAGGGCAAACACGGGCGCGAACGAAACCAGCATCACCAGGATCGAACAAAAAACCGGACGGCCCACCGTGCGGCAGGCGTCCGCGACGGTGTCCCGTACGTCGCCGCGAACCGGCTCATCGCCAAAACGTTCTCGCAACCGGTGCATGACGTTTTCGGTCATGACGATCGACGAATCGACCAGGATGCCGATCGAGATGACGATCCCGGCCAGCGACATGATGTTGGTCTGCACGTCCACCCAGCCGGCCGCGCGCAACAGGCTCATCCCGAGGAACGTTCCCAACACCGACAGCGGTAACGTCAGGGCAATGACCAGCCACGCGCGGAAGTGCCTGAGGACCAGCAATACGCAGATGGCGGCCACCAGCAGTGCCTCGACCAACGTGCGTGAGACAGTCGCCACCGCTCCCGTGATGAGCGGCGTGCGGTCGTAACAAGGCACGACGCGCACTCCGGTAGGCAGGCCGGGGATCAACTCGCGTAGTCGAGCGCGAACCGCACGCGTCACTTCGAGCGGATTGTGGCCGTAGCGCAGATGCACGATCCCCGCGACCGTTTCGTTGCCGTCCTTCTCGAACATCCCGCGCCGTGCGGCCGGTCCCCGGGAGACCTTTGCCACATCACCCAATCGCAGACTCTGGCCGTTCGCCAACGGAATGCGGCGCTGCTCCCATTCGTCCAGCGGGCCTCTCGTCGCAGAGTCGGCAGTTGAGGTGGACTCGGTCCCGACACCAAGCTGGACGACGAACTCGGCGTTCCCTTTGTGAAGCACATGCCCACCGACAGTCGTGGTCGTTCGCGACAGCTCGTCACCGAGGTCTCTCACCGTCAGACCGTGCAGCGCCAGCAGTGCCGGATCGACTTGAATCAACAGCTCGGCGACAAAGCCTCCCACGCTGGCGACCTCGGCTACGCCCGGAACCGATCGCAGTTGCGGGGCGATGGTCCAGTCCTGCATCGCACGCAGTTGAGCCAGATCGTAGCCCTCGCCTTCAATCGTGTACCAAAAGATCTGGCCGGTCGGGATGCCGTCCGCGGCGAGTCGAGGGACGACTCCGGCAGGCAGATCTGACTCCAGCGATGCCAGTCGCTCCTGAACTCCCCGTCGCGCGATCTCGAACGACACGCGATCTTCAAAGATGACGTGCAACATCGAATAGCCCACGTCGCTCGAACCGCGCACGACGCGCACGCCAGACAGCCCCTGAAGTTGAAGCGACAGCGGATGAGTCACATGCTCATCGACCTCCTGTGGTCCGTGGCCCGGCCAGTTGGTGAAGACGATCACCTGATTCTCGGACAGGTCGGGCACGGCATCCATCGGCGTGCGAACGGCGGCCACGAGGCCCGCGACGGCGCAAAGTGCCGCCGCCAGAACCACGATGGTTCGGTGTCGAATCGAATACTCGATCAGCCAGTCGATCATGAAAGGGTGCGTTTCAGGAGGGATTCAATTCGCGGGCAGCCGCGCCAGATACTTTTGCGGTTCCTGTTTCAACCGGGCTTCGCAGCCCACACAGCAGATGAAGACCTTGCGCCCGGCCACGGTGACGGGAACCGGGCCGCCCATCGAGTTCAGCGGCAACTCGGTGACGGGACAGATGCGCTGCTTGTCGGCCAGCGTCTGGTCTTCGGGTGAGAGCGAGGGTGTCGGCTTGGCCTTCGTGGGCGAGGCAGGATTGTCGGGAGACGTTGATGCGGGAGGCAGCGATGCAGTTGGGATCGTGGCACTGCGGTTGGCTCCGAAGTAGCCGGCAGCCAGGCTGGGATTGAGCCTCGTTTCGGCGTCGATCAAAAACGCGCCGGCAGTGGCAACGCGCTGGCCGGACTTGAGTCCCTTGAGCACCGGATAGAAGGCTCCGCAGCGCCGGCCGACTTCCACCGCGACGCCATCGAACTGACCGGGCATCGTCTCGACATAGACCAACCGTTCGCGACCGCGATCGATGATCGCCGACTCGGGGACCGACAAGACTCCCTCTGAACTCGGGGCCGCGCGATCCTCGGCCTGTGCGGCGATTCGTTCGTGCGCGGGGATCGCAATCGTCGCGGTGACGATGCTTCCCACAGCCAGCGTCGCGGCATCGTCGATCACGATTTGCAAACGTGGCGCGAAGGTTGAGGCCGCTCGCGATTCGTCGTCTTCCACCAGCCGAGCGGTCGCCGGAACCGGCGCACCGCTGGAGCCGAGCAGCTTGACCTCCGCAGCGCGCGGTTCGGAAAACTCCATCGCGTCAGACGGGCCGAGACTCACCACGAAGCCGAGCGTGGTGGAGGGCGGTGTCTCGGCGAGGGAAGGCTTTGCCTTTGTGTCCCCGCTCTGCAAGATGCCCGAGAAGGTTAGTTCGTATTGCAACGCGCGCGCCTCCACCGCCGAAGTCCGAATCCCGGCGAGTTGGATGCGGTAGGGAGACAACTGCATCCGCGCGACGACGCCCTCGGGCAGCAGTTGGGCGTCCATCATTTTGCGCGGGACGAGGTCCATGTTGCAGATCGGACAGATGGCCGGCCAGGTCGACAAGACACCGGGGTCCATCGGACAAAAGTATTCGTGCCCGGGGGAAACGGCTCCCGTCGCGGGACGCCCACCGAGTTGCCACCACGAGCGATCCCACACACTGCGCAGCACCTGCCACTGACTGACGACGCCCGCCGCCATCAACACCACGATCAAAAACCGAAGCCGGACCTGCACGGCTTGCAACCACCACCAAGAACGGCTCGCCGTGTGGGCTCCCTCCATCGGCGAGGCCGCCACCGTACCGGGCGGCTCTCCTGTTAACGGCGATCTCTGCTCGTCGGTCGTCATGAAAGGTTCCTGTTTTCTGGTAGCTATCGCGAAGTCCGGCTAACAAAGCTAAGAAGCAGTTTCAAAACGGCGAGAATCATCATTCGCAATACAGGCTCTTCGGAGCGGGGGACGTGAGTCCCCTGAATCAGCACGTCATTGCAAATGATGATTCTCGCCGTTTTGAAACTGCTTCTTAGCTTTGTTAGCCGGACTTCGATAGCTACCAGAAAACAGGAACCTTTCATGACG
>JANODP010000352.1:0-40851 GCA_031412755.1 Schlesneria sp.
CAGGCACTCCAAACTTCAAACGACGGCGGTTGTGAGTGAGATTCGCCAATAGCGCCTGATTCCGCCGTCGTTTGAAGTTTGGAGTGCCTGACCCCTGATTCTGGTTGGGTGCTTTCCGATGTCCCTTGGATTACCATCCCCAGCCATCAACGGTGCCCGATTGAAGCCGAACTCTAACCAGATCGGCAGGGGCTGACAAATCCTGTTGGCGAACTTCCTGAAGTTCCGAAATGAAAGTTTTCCGAATGCGTGGACGCGGGAATTGGCTGATCTTCCTGATTCTGGCTATGGGCTGGCCGAGTTCGGCCTTTCCGCAAGCGTTTGTCGAGCATCTTTCGCCGCCGGTCCTTCGCCGGGGAGCGGTCACGCGGCTGGAAGTGATCGGCACGGAGACGCAGGGGGCCGTTGGCCTCTGGACGTCCCTGCCGGCCGAATTGTTGGGCGTCCGCCGCGTCGAGACGGCCGGTCCCTCGGCCGTGTTTGACGTCGAGCTGAAGAGCGAGGCACCGCTGGGACTGTATGGCCTGCGACTGGCCACTCGCAGCGGACTGGGCAACGTTCACCTGTTTCTGATCGATGAACTGCCGCTGACGGTCCGCGGCAGCGAACTGCCGAATGAGGAGGTTCAGGCGTTGCCTCTCCCCGCGTGTGCGACCGCAGTCTGCCGATCCGCCGGAGTTGACCGGTACTCGATCACGGTTCAGTCGGGTCAGCGCGTGACTTTCGAAGTGATCGGCAACCGGCTCGGCAAGGACTACGACCCACTCGTGCGTGTCCGCAGCGCGACCGGCAAGCTGGTGGCCGAGTGCGACAATTCGGTCGGCCTGTTCTTCGACTGTCGGTTCGCTCACACGTTTGCCGACGCCGGGACGCACACCGTCGAAGTTCGCGATGCCCGGTTCGAAGGTCATCCGACGTGGCACTACGTTCTGCGCATGGGCGACTTTCCCGAGGCTCGCACCGCCATTCCTTCTTCCGTGCGAGTCGGTGAAGCGACGAACCTCTCATTCCCGCAGATCGCCGGTTGGCAGATGCCCGTCGAGTTTCCGGCCGCTCGCCCTTTGGGTTCTCTCTTCCAAGAGGTCCGTCGCGCGCCGGGCGGCGTCGCGACATGGGTACCGCTGACGGTGAGCGACCTCCCCCCGCAACTCGAAGCGGAACCGAATGACACGCTGGAGACGGCCACGATGGTCAGTGTCCCCGCCACGCTGAACGGCGTGCTGGAGAAGCCCGGTGACAAAGATTGGTTTGCGTTCGAACTGACTCAGGGCCAGAAGCTGAACCTTCAGGGAGTCGCCCGTGCGATCGGGTCGGCGGCCGATTTAGAACTCGTCCTGTTCGACGCCGACGGTCGCGAGGTGCGGCGAGTTGATGACACCGAGTTGGACGAGGGAAGCTTCACGTTCAATGCGGGCAAGGCCGGCAAGCATCGTCTGCAAGTGCGGGATCTCACGCGCGGCGGCGGTCCCGAGTTTGCCTATCGCATCGACGTGCAGGCGGGTGGCCCGCAGATTCAGCTTCTCGCGGAGTCCGCTGATCTCACTGTGCCGCGCGGGACCTATCAGCCTCTTCCGCTGAAGATCACGCGCACGGAGTTCAACGGCGAGATCCGGCTCGAACTGCGCGGTGCTCCGGCGGGAGTGACACTCGAACCCAACCTCATCCCGGCCGGCGTGACCGAGTTCGTCGCGAGAGTGATCGCGGCGGAGTCGGTGCCCGAGGGACTCTCCACTCTGCAGGTCGTCGGTACGGCAACACTCGAAGCGGGCGGCACACTGCAAGCGGTCGCGAAGACGAAGCCGCTCGTCGATCGCCAGCTCAAGAATGTCGATCTGATCATCTACGCCCTGCGCGACGATCAGCGTCATCTGCCACCCTCGCTGACAGAGCAGATCGCGCTGATGATCACGCCTCCCGTCCCCTTCACCGTCGATCTCCCGAATGATGCCGTGAAGCTGACCCGCTACCAGACGGCGGAGTTTCCCATCGCAACGACTCGCGCGGCGGGGTTTGCGTCACCGATCACATTCGCGGTGCAAGGGGGGCAAATCGGAGAAGAGCAACAAGAGCGAAATCAGGTCTACGCCCGCTTCCACCCCGCGACGGCCGATCGGCTGACGACCTCCGGCACGTTCTTCAACCGCATTCTGACGAACATCAACAAACATCGCGTCGATCTGACCGCCACCTCGGAAACGGACGGTCGCCGCGTCAACCTGATCCGCACGTTCACGCTCGACATCCAAAGTGCGTTCCAGCCCACTTTCGAGCCTGCCGCACCGACCGTCGAACCGGGTGGCTCGCTTCGCCTGAAGGTCCTGGCCAATCGAGTCCCCACGTTCGACGGGCCGGTCTCGTTCACCCTGTCGCCGCAATCTGGCCTTCAATTCCCCGCCACCGTTGAGATCCCCAAAGGGGAACCGGCGGCGGAATTCGAGATCAAAGTCGATCCCAAACAGAACCCCGGTCGATACAACCTGCGCATCGAGGCGGCCGGCTTCGTCGGAAAATACGAAGAGAGCTTCAACGTCCCCAACATCTCAGTCGAAGTGAAGAAGCCGACGCCGTAAGGGCAACTGATTTTTGCATTCTATTTTTCTGCCTCTCTCTCTTTCTGTCTACCTCTTGCCTTTGCGAGAAGAGGCAGACAGAAAGAGAGAGGCAGAAAAATGAGGACAGTGAAAATACGAGAACACAGACTCTGACCCAGCGATCGGAAATCAGAATACCCTGCCAAAAGAATTAGACATATTCATGGCTTCTCTTTCGTGAACTTCCGTGTTTTCCGTGGTGATTCTTTTCGTGCCAGTTGTCAAATCGAATGAGCCCGTTGTGGCGGAGACCGTGATGCGAATGCTCTGTCTGCGAACAACCCCCTTCTTGGTGATCGTGGCACTGCTCTCCGCGATGAGCCTCGGGGCCGAACCGGCTTCGTCGCTCGGTGTCGTGCCGACCGAGATCGTGTTGCGCGGGCATCGGGCCTCGCAGCAGTTGTTGGTGAGCGAATCGCTTGCCGGGGGTGAGATGGTCGATCTCACGCGCGACGCGACCTATGAGAGTCTGGCCCCGGCGGTCGCGATGGTGACGGCCGGCGGTCGGGTCATTCCGCGAGGACACGGGGCGACTCAGATCGTCGTCCGGCAGGGCGAGCGGGTCGCGCACGTCGCCGTCAACGTGGCCGGTTTCGCAGAGGCCGATCCGATCGACTTTCAGACCGACGTCATCGCGGCTCTCAGTAAGGCGGGCTGCAATCAGGGCGCCTGTCACGGTTCGCCGCAGGGAAAGAACGGGTTCCGGCTCAGTTTACGCGGCTTCGATCCGGCGCTCGACTTCATGACGCTGACCCGCGAAGACTTCGGCCGCCGCACGAACTCGACCGTCGCCGACCAGAGCCTGATCCTCAAGAAGGGACTCGGCGAACTGCCGCACCAGGGGGGAACGCGCTTCCGCCGCACCGACCCCGAGTATCAAATTCTGCGCGCCTGGATCGACGGCGGCTGCCGGCCCTCGCCGTCACCGGCGGTTCTCCCCGCGACCGGCAACCAGAAACCACCGGCCACCCCGGCACCGGTGGCGGCCAAGTTGGTCCGACTCGAAGTGCTGCCCGGTTCGCGGCGGTTGTCGGAGAGACGGCCAAAGCAGCAACTCGTCGCGATTGCCCATTTCAGCGACGGTGAAGTCCGCGACGTCACCGATCTTTCCGTCTTCACGACCAATGAAAAAGAGACCGCGACGATCAACTCCAGCGGTCTGGTCGAGTTTCATCGCACGGCCGAAGCGTCGTTCCTCGTTCGGTATCTCGACCGCATCTCCGGAGTTCGTCTCTCGTACTTGCAGCGCGATCCCGAGTTCCAGTTTCGCTCGCCCGTCGAGGCCAACGCCGTCGATCGGCATGTCTTCGCCAAGCAGCGCGACCTGCAACTGCTCCCCACCGAAGTGACTCGCGATGATTACTTCCTGCGGCGAGTCTATCTCGACGTGATCGGCTGCCTGCCGACGTCCGATGAGGCGCGGCGGTTCCTCGATTCGAAAGAGGCGAACAAGCGGGCGGCCCTGATCGACGAATTGCTCGCGCGCGACGAGTACGCCGACCTGTGGGCGCTGCGGTGGGCCGACCTGATGCGCGGCAGCGACGTCACGATCAGCCGGCGCGGTGTTCACAGCTTCCACCGGTACCTCGTCGGACGCTTCCGCGACGACCGGCCGTTCGACGAGTTCGCCCGCGAAACGCTGACGAGTCTCGGCAACACGCTGCACAAACCGGGAGCCAACTTCCACCGCATCGCCCGCACGCCGGATGAGGCGGCCGAGGCGATGGCGCAACTGTTTCTCGGCGTCCGGATCGGCTGTGCCAAGTGCCACAACCATCCGTTCGAGGCGATCACGCAGGACGACTACTACGGTCTGGCGGCCTACTTTGCGCGGGTGAAGTTCAAGGGGAAGCAGTTCATGGTGGACGATGAGATCGTCTATCTCGACCGCAACGGCGAAGTGCGGCACCCGACCAAGAACGTCAACATGGCCCCGATCGCGTTTGGTGAGGCGGCAGGTGAGCTTGCCCCCGACGACGACCGGCGCGAACGGCTCGCGGCGTGGCTGACTCGTCCGGAGAACCCGTATTTCGCGCGCTCGACCGCGAACCGGGTCTGGTATCACCTGTTCGGCCGGGGCATCGTCGAGCCGGTCGATGACTTCCGCGACACGAACCCACCGTCCAACCCCGAGTTGCTCGATGCCCTCGCGAACGAGTTCGTTCGCAGTGGTTATCGAGTGAAGCCGGTCCTGCGGTTGATCCTGAACTCCAGCACCTACCAACTCGACCCTCGGCCCGTCGCGAAGCAGTCGCGCTTCGCGGCGCAGCCCGGCCCCTATTTCACGGATGTCCTCCCGCGCATGCTCTCCGCCGAGCAACTGCTCGATGCCGTGACGGCGGTGACCGGCATCCCCGAACAGTTCCCCGGTTACGCGCGCGGCACGCGAGCGGTCGAACTGGCTGAGGGAGCCGTCGAACATGCGTTCCTGAAGGCCTTCGCGAAGCCAGTCCGCGACGTCACCTGCGAGTGCGCCCGCGAAGACGATTCGTCGGTCAGTCAGGCGATCCACCTGCTCAACAACCGCGGCATCCTCCAAAACCTCAAGTCTCCCGACGGCCGCGTCGCGCGCTGGATCGCCGCCGGAAAGAACGACGATGAAGTTTTGGAACTCATGTACCTCACCACGCTCAGTCGTCGGCCGACCGCCGCGGAACAAACCGCGATCCGCGCCCATCTGGCCACGGTGAGCGACCGCGCGGCCGGCTTCCACGACGTGCAGCACGCGCTGCTCAACTCCAACGAGTTCCTGTTGCGTCACTGATCTTCTTCAAAACCAGCCCGACGCGCGAGCGAGGGATTCGCAATCACCAAGCGACAACCCCTCGCTCGCGCGTCGGGCTGGTTTTGAAATCAGCTTGAGGATGATTCGGCGCGGGCGTGGACCGTTGCGGCGCGTTCGGTGATGACCTGCACGGCGATCCGGGTCTCCTGCAGCAGGAGCACCGAACCGTAGGCGAGCGAACCAACGGCCGCCAGTCCCGCGATCACTCCGGTGATCTCCATGACTTGAACGGCCACCCGGACCCCGATCGGGACCGAAACGGCTCCGAGCAGAGAGACCAGCGTAGCCGCCGCGAAGCCGCCGAGCGCCATGTAACAGCTTCTCAAGGCTCGCAACAGCAGCAGCGTGCGGCGTTCGGCGGCGGTGAGTTCCCGCAGACGACGTCGAGACTCGGAAGAGGCGAATTCGGTGGCCCCTTCGAGTTGCTTGGAGAGTTCCCGCGCCCGGTCCACCGTGCGGGCCAGACGATTGCTGGTGCTCATGATGAGCACCGAGGACGCATTGGTGAGAATCGCCGGCGCCACGATCAGTGACAGGATGGCGAACGGATTGGAGTCCATGCCGGGCCTTTGCAGGTTGAAGTTTGCCAGTGTTGCGTTCGCAATGTAGCCCTCACGCTCCGCGTGAGGAAAGCCGTCCGAAGAATCGACGTTCCTTCCATGCGGGCGCCGGTCGCACAATCACACTCCAAATCGCTCGGCGTTCATCTCGCGGAAAGGCTGTGGGCCTTTCTTGAAAACATCTCGCCACCGAGCTTGTCTCGGTGGTTCAACGGCTTTTGCACTACTCTTTTTCTTTGCTGGATGCAGTAGCGCAGAAGCCGTTGAACCACTGGGGCAAGCCCAGTGGCGTGACAAGACTCACACGCTCAGAGCGTGAGGCAACTTTGGTCAAATTAGAGCTCCACCGGTTTCCCATGCCGCAGCGCCCGGCCCGGTTTCACTCCTGTGGGCTGTCCCTTGTCGAGGACCAGTCGGCCATTGACGACGACGTACTCGATCCCTTCGCTGTATTGGAACGGCTTGTCGTAGGTTGACTTGTCGATCACGCGGCTCGGGTCGAACACGGTGACGTCCGCCAACGCACCGGGCCGGATCAGTCCCCGGTCGGCGATGCCGATCTTGGCGGCGTTGAGCGATGTCATCTTGCGGACGGCATCTTCGAGGCGGAGCAGGGCCCGCTCGCGGACGTACACGCCGAGCACTCGCGTGAACGTCCCGAAGTTGCGCGGGTGCGGGTTGCCGCGGCGGAGCGGACCCTCGATCGCGAAGGCGGACCCGTCCGAGCCGATCGAGCACCACGGTTGAGACAGCGCTAGGTTCATATCGGCTTCTGTGTGATGCTCGTAGACGGTCGGAACCGATCCGCCGTGTTCGATCAGGATGTCGAACAGCACGTCGAGCGGGTCGGCGGTCTGCTTGGGGTTTCGAGTGGCCATGACGCGGTCCATCGTCAGGCCCTCGTAACCACCCTTGCCGCTGACGAGCATCCGCGACCAGTCGCCGCCGACTGCCGTATAGTGGTTGTACCAACCCGGCAGTCCGTCGCGGATGTCCTGCTTCAGCTTCGAACGGAGCGAGGCATCCTTCAGCCGTTCCAGCATCCTGGCCGTGCCTCCTTCATGAGCCCACGGCGGAATGATGCTTGCCAGATTGTTGTTGCCGCGCGTGTAGGGATAGACGTTGGCCTGCACGTTGACGCCGCGCCGGCGAGCGGCCTCGATCAGCGCGACCAACTCGTTCATCCGGCCCCACAATTTCTGATCGGCGATCTTGAGGTGAATCACGTCCACGGGCACACCCGCCCGCTCGCCGATCGTGATCGCCTCCTGCACGGCTGCCACCACATCGGTCCCCTCGTTGCGGTTATGCGTCGAATAGATGCCGCCGTGCCGCGCGACGACCTTGCACAACTCGGCGATCTCGTCCGTCGTCGTCAGTGAACCGGGAGGCATCGCCAGCATGCTCGACAAGCCAAGCGCGCCGTCGCGCATCGCTTCGTCGAGCAGCACCTGCATGCGGGCGAACTGTTCGGGACTCGGCCGGTCGAACGAGGTGCTCATCACTCCCTGCCAGACATTGTCGAGCCCGACATACGACGCCACGTTGACGGCCACGCCCGATTGTTCGACAGCGTCGAAGTACTCCTTCAGCGTGGCAAACCGTCCCGCCTTGGCGTCGGTCGGCCGCGGCCCCGCCTGATTCGGATACGGCCCGGCCGAGTTCCCTTCGCCGAGCACCTCGGTCGTCACCCCCTGCCGAATCTTGCTCGGGGCGTTGCCGTCCTCGAACAGCAGGTAATCCGAGTGCGAGTGAATGTCGATGAATCCCGGCGCGACAACCAGATGTCGGGCGTCGATCTCTCGATCCGCCAACCCCGCGGCGATCTTTCCAATGGCGATGATCCTGTCGCCGCGAATGGCCACGTCACCGAGCGACCACGGGTTCCCCGTCCCATCGACGATCGTGCCGTTTCGAATGACAAGGTCGTAGCGCGGCTCGTCAGCCCCATACAAACTCGTGGCGAGACAGAGCGAGATCGTCCAAACCCAGCAGGTAACGATTGGAGAAGACCGCATGATGATTCCGTTGGAGATATCGACCGCCGTTCTCGACAGCCGATGAGGAAACCTTTGACCACAGATGTCACGGATTTCACAGATAACACGGATGAACGGAACAAAGAGGAGACAAGAGTTTTGGGTCTTGGACTTGTCCGTACTACTAACGTTTTGTTTCTGCGCCCGGCTCGAAGAATTTGAACAGAAGCAAACGAAGGGAACGAAGAGATAGCGACCCACCTGAGTCAGACGGTATCGCCGAATTCGCGTGACTGCTGATCCTTTGTTCCCTTCGTTTCCTTCTGTTCAAGTTTTGGTTGCGGCTCAAGGGCGTGCTGGGAAATCCATGTCCGCTGTGGTTCTTCCGCTGCGGTTGGTTGCCGCAACAGTCGATCAGTTGTCCCATCGTCTTACGCACCCCGAGGCGTGGCCCAGTGATCGCGGTACTCGCGGCGCACGAGTTTGTTGGCTTCGTCGTCGCCGACGATTTGTTCCCGTTTCGGATCGAACGTCAGCGACCGACCGAGCCGCGTGGCGACGTTGCCGAGATGGCACAACGACGTCGACAGGTGTCCCGTCAGCGCGTCCGCGTTGAGTTTGGCTCCCCCGCGAATGGCATCGCAGAAGTTCTGAACGTGCGCCGTGTCGTTCTGCGCTTCCGGTTTGACCGCGACCGGCACCGCCTGATTGCGGTCGGAGAGGACTTCGATCTTGCCGCGACGGCTCAGGAACATCTGTCCCTTGGTGCCGTAGAACTCGGCCCCGCTGTCGGTGTTGTGCGGGTAGTTGGTCGACCACAGACGCTGCTCGTAGATCAGCAGCTTGCGGTTGCCCGGCTGGCCGTCGCCGGGGTACTCGAACGTCACCTGCTGCGTGTCGGGGAACTCCATGTCGTCGTCGAACTCGTACTTGCCGCCGAGGGCCGCGACTTTGGTCGGGTGCGTGTCGACTCCCAGACCCCAGCGGGTGTAATCGATGTCGTGGACGCCGTCGTTCCCCATGTCGCCGGTGCCGAAGTGGTACCACCACGTCCAGCGGTTGTGGACGCGGTTGGTGCGGTACGGAATCATCGTCGCCGGTCCGACCCACGTGTCGTAATCGAGGCCCTTCGGCGGCGGAGTCTCCTGCCCGCGCCCGATCGTTCCGCGCCGTTGAATGTTCCAGCACTTGGCGACCATCACGTTGCCGATGATTCCGTCGCGCAGCAGCTTCACCGCGTCGATCATCATCGCGGTGCTGCGGCTTTGAGTGCCGTGCTGCACGTGCGTTTTGTTCCGTTCCGCCGCTTCAACCAGCAGCCGGCCCTCGCGGATGTTGTGCGAGATCGGCTTCTCGACGTAGACGTGCTTGCCCGCCTCGCAGGCCAGAATCGCGGCGATCGAGTGCCAGTGGTCGGGCGTCGCCACGATGACGGCATCGACCGACTTGTCGTCCAGAATCCGCCGCAGATCGTGAACCGCCTTGTCGGGAGCCACCCCCAGCGATTTGGCGGCCGACTGCCTGCGACCCTCATCGACATCGCTGACGTAGGCGACTTCGACGTTGGGGGTCTTCCGGAACAGACCGGCATCGTGCACGCCCCGCCCTCCGCAGCCGATCAGCCCCACGACGAGTTTGTCATTCGCACCCTTGGGTGCGGCCCGCGCGACATTGAACGTCGTGGCGGCCAACAGTCCGGCAGAGGTCAGTTCCAGAAACTCACGACGATTGCGAAGAGCGTGCATGCGAGGACTCCCGGTGTGAGGTTCGAGCCGCGATCAACTCCGGCGGAGACGATACCGTTGTGCAGCGCCTCTTTTGTAGCGACCGACACATTCGAGGAGACTGGCAGAACGATGGAAGAAAGAAACGGCTGCGAAAGTTCGTCTTCATCATTCTGTCCCCATCGTTCTGCCAGTCCTGATTGGACGGTGACGGAAGCCGATTCCTGGCGGTTCCATGGGTTGTTCTGAGTGGTGTCGATACCAATACCCCAAAGGGGCGAGGGGAACAGGAAGCAACGCCCCACAACGGCGGCTTGTGTTCGACGGGGTCGGTGGTCATTCTGCTCGGCCTCAATGGAATTGCTTCTGACGTGGTGGTGTCATCGACATTCATGATCGACCTCTTCTGCCAACCGCTGACCCTCGCCGTGTTTCCGGTCCTGGTCGGACCGCTGCAAACGCTGCTGGCCCTGCTCCCCGCGATCCTGTTGGGGGTCGGCAGCATGCTGTTCGCGGCCCTGAAGCCAGCGGGGTTTGTGAAATTGTTACGGTTCTGCTGGCGGCAAAAGTGGTTTCTCGGTTGTGTGGCCGCGGTGGTTGTCGGCTGGCGATCCGGTCTGCCCGCGAAGCTGTTGTTCGGTCGCGGTCCCTCAACGCTCGTGGCGGATGTCGGCGCGAGGACCGGGTGGGAGGCCTTTCGCGGCGGGGCAGGGCGGCTGGGGCGGGGGCCGGGTGATTCCGACCCGACGTCCGGGACGGCGGTCTGGAAGAACGATCGCGACCAGACCGTCCTCTCGTCGCCGGCGGTGACGGGCGACCGGGTGGTCTTCGCCACCGCGACCGACATCGGGCCCTTCACTCCCGAGGGGCGCGGAGCGATTGTTTGTGTGGACGCTCACACCGGGAACGAGATCTGGCGGTACGCACCCGACAACTACCGGGCCACGTTCTCGTCGCCCGTCGTTCACGAGAACTTCGTCGTGTGCGGTGAGGGGCTGCATCAGGTTGAGGATGCGCGCGTCACGTGCCTCGACCTGAGCAGCGGTGCGAAGAAGTGGGAGTTTCGCACACAAAGCCACGTTGAATCGACAGCGGCGATTGCCGACGGACACGTCTTCATCGGAGCCGGGGACGACGGCTTCTATTGCCTGTCGCTGGAGCCGCTCGCCAACGGGCAGCCGCAGGTTGTCTGGCATCTGAGCGGCGACGAGTTCCGCGATTGCGAATCGTCGCCGATCGTCAGTGAGGGTGTCGTTTACTTTGGCCTCGGCGAAGGAGGCTTCGCGGTTTGCGCGGTGGATGCGAAAACGGGAACGCAATTGTGGCGGGTCGAGACGCCGTACCCGGTGTTCGCGCCACCGACGATCTCGAATGGGAAGCTCTTGATCGCCACGGGCAACGGCAACTACGTGCAGTCGGCGGCCGATCTGCTGGAGATGAAGTTGCAGGTGCTGCGCGACGACGGCGCGTCGGAGCAACAGCTTGACGAAGCACGCCAACGCCTGAAGCCGGTGGGAGAAGTCTGGTCCATCGACCTCGTGACGCAGACCGTCGGTTGGAAGTTTGAGACGGGCGATGCCATCCTCGGCGCGGTCGTCAGCGGCGAGGACTCACTCTACTTCGGATCGCGCGACGGGCATCTGTATCGAGTCTCGTCCGAAGGTCAGTTGATTCACAAGTTTGATCTGCACGCGCCCCTCGTCGCGTCACCCGCCTTGGGATGGAAGCACGTCTACTGCGCGACCGCTTCGGGACGGTTGTTCTGTCTGGAAGCGGCGACTCTCAAGCCGGTGTGGGATGCATCGCTGGGAGGTGGCGAGACGTTTTCCAGTTCGCCCGCGATCGCTCACGGTCACGTTTACATCGGCACGGCGCAGCAGGGACTGCGCTGCCTCGGTCAGCCGGGGACACCGGAGCCGCCGCTGTGGAACGACAGCGATCGTGGCGGCGGTGTGGATGACGACCTTGTGACGGAATCGTTGACAGTTCTCTGGCAGTTTCCGGCGGAAGGCGACCCACCACTCACCAAAATCACCGCGCCGCTGATGCCCCTGGCTGGGGCGCTCTATGTGGCGGCGGCGCGAAGCGGTGAACATGAGTTCATCAAACTCGACCTGGCTCCGGAGGTGAAACCGGAGCGGCGCGAGGTGTGGTCTCGACGGTTCGGTGGCAGCCTCACGGTTCCACCGGTGGGCAGCGGTCGCCGGTTGTGCGTGGTGGAAGAGATCTTATGGGGCGGAACGCCGCCGAGTCTGCATTGCCTGTCGGCGGATGACGGCCGGGTGTTGTGGAGCAATTCGCTGACCGTCTTGCCGGAGGGAATGGCGGTCGACTCGCAGCGAGTTTTCATCTGGGCCAGCCCAACGCAATTGCGCTGTTTGGACCTCGCGAACGGGTCCGTCTTGTGGGAAGAAACAACCGAGGGTTGGGGTGGTGTTGGCGCCCCCTTGTCGATGAACAACATCCTCTTCGCGACCACCGCGTCAAGTCTGACCGCGCGCGATGCTCCGACGGGCGGACTGTTGTGGCAAGTCGCCCTCGATTCGCCACCCCGCCGCGGGCCAACCGTGAATTTGTCGGGATTCCCGCTCGAGATCAAAGCGGATTCGAAGGAACTCGCGAGGCAGGCCGAGAAACTCATCAAACATCGCATCCTGACAGAGGGTCGGCAGATCATCTTGCCATATCGGGGGGCACACCAGGCGAAATACATCGCCCACAACATCGTCGATGGGAAGCGCGAAAACACGTGGCTTTCGTTGGAACTTGATTATGCACGCGAGCACATTTTGCCGGATGCTTTCCAACGGGTGACGGATACTTTCCAACGGACCACTGGGCTCGTGTCACTCGATGGACGAGTCTATTTCGGGACGGAACGAGGCGCGGTCCTCTGTCTGGGGGCGGAGCAGCCGTGAGCGAAGCGACTCGTGACAAGTTGGTCTTCACCTTCGGCCTCGGCGAGTCCGCGTGCGATCCCGCGCGGATCGAGATTCTGGGCGGCAAGGGGGCGAGCCTGGCAGCGATGAGCCGCGCGGGGTTTCCGGTGCCACCCGGCTTCACGATCTCGGCCGAATGCTGCGCGTGGGTCGAGCGGCATGAAGGGCGATGGCCCGATGGTCTCGAAGAGCAGGTCCGCGCAGCCCTCGCCTGGTTGGAGCAGACGACCGAACGGACGTTCGGTCGCGGACCCCGGCCGTTGTTTGTCGCCGTGCGATCTGGTGCGGCGGTGTCGATGCCCGGAATGATGGACACGATTCTCAATTGCGGCAGCGATCCGGCCATCGAGCCGTGGGAGGCGCTTCGTCAGGCCATCAATCTGGTGTTCGCATCGTGGCACAGCGATCGAGCCCGGACGTATCGGCAGCATCACGACGTGCGCCACGTCGTCGGAACGGCGGTCAATGTGCAGGCGATGTTTCCCTCCGACCGATCGGGAGTCCTGTTCACGGCCAACCCGAACGATCCCGCGTCGGGTGAGATGATCCTTGAAGCGTCGTGGGGACTGGGCGAGGCGGTCGTGTCGGGAGCCGTCACACCCGACATCTACATCCTCGACGCCGCGTCGCTGACCACCAAGCGCGTCGTGCCGGGATCGAGACCGGGAACCGAGCCGGCGTTGAACCCGGGGCAGGTCCGCGAGATCGCCGAACTGGGACGCCGGGTCGAAACTCACTTTCGCGTCCCGTCCGACATCGAGTGGGGGATCGCCGACGGTCGGGTCGCGCTGCTGCAAACCCGCCAGATCCGCGGCCTGGAGATCATCGAAGACGTCGAGCGCGGGCGGCTCGACGAAGTTCAACGGCTGCGCGGCCAAGCCGGAAGCGATCACGTGGTGTGGGTCGTCCACAACCTGTCCGAGACGCTCCCCGCTCCGACGCCGCTGACGTGGGACATCGCGCGCTGGTTCATGAGTGCCACCGGCGGCTACGGGCAGATGTACCGGCTGCTCGGCCATCGCCCTCAAGAGCGCGAGGCGGGCGCCGGCTTTCTGGAATTGATCGCGGGCCGGATCTACGTCGATCCGCGCCGCGCGGCCGAGTTTCATTTCGGACGGCTGCCGTTCGAGTACGACGTCGAGGAAGTTCTGCGCGACCGGACGGCGCTCGACCGCCCGCCGACGCGGTTCAATCTCGATCGGGCCGATTCGCTGTTCTTCTTCCGGTTGCCGGGGATGTTGCTCGGCATGATCCGCTCGGCCCGTCAGATGCGGACGATGGGCCAGACGGCGCGGGATCGATTTGAGCGGGTGGCCGTGCCAAAACTCGAAGCGTTTCTGGCGACGACCCGGCAGACCAAGCTTCGCGAACTCTCGACGACCGACCTGCTGAGCGAGTTGCAGCGCCGCCGCAACTTCGTGCTCGGTGAGTTCGCCGGTGAATCGCTGGTGCCGGGTTTCTTCGGGGGCCTCGCCCATGAACGACTGCGACACCTGTTGGTGCAGTTGCTGGGCTCGGAGGAGGGAGAGCAGTTGGCCGGACAACTGACGACGGGCATGGCGGGCGACGTCACCGTCGAACAGAACGTGGCGCTGTTTGAAGTCGCGATGGGGCGGCAACATCGTGAGACGTTTCTGCAACGGTTCGGACACCGGGCGGTCAACGAGATGGAATTGTCGCAGCCTCGGTGGCGCGAAGACCCCGACTACGTGGACCGCATGATTGGACGGTTGAGCGGTGTCGCGCTGTCGTCTCCGCACGAGCGGCATCTGACGCAGACCGAGTCGCGGCCGCGCTGCGATGCGGCGCTGCCGACCATTCTGGCTCAGGCGGGCGGCTCGTCGCTGCGGGAACGGATCGAACACGAGCTGCGGCAGGCACAGGCCCTGCTGCCGTATCGCGAAGTCGGCAAGTTCCATCTGATGCGCGGCTACGAAACGGTGCGCGAAGCACTGGTCGAATTGGGCCGTCGCTGGGAGTTGGCCCGCGACGTTTTTTTTCTGCGCTATGATGAACTCCCACGCTTCGAACAGGATCGAGCCGCCTGCGAAGATCGGATCGTGCAGCGAAAGCTCCGCTGGCGGTCGGCTCAGAAGTTGTCGCTGCCAGACGTGATCGATTCGCGGCGGTTGGAGGAGTTTGGCCGGCCTCGCCCCGTCGTGGCGTCCGGCGAACAGACGCAGTGGGAGTGCCGTCCGATTGCATCCGGCCTGGCGCGCGGAACGGCGCGCGTTGTGTTCGACCCGCGCGAGGTGACCGATCTCGGCCCCGATGCGATTCTCGTTTGCCCGAGCACCGATCCCGGTTGGACGCCGCTGTTCGTGAACGCGCGCGGCCTGATCGTGGAGCGGGGTGGAGTCCTCTCCCACGGCGCGATCGTGGCCCGCGAGTTCGGCATCCCCGCCGTGGTCCTCGAAGCGGCGACCGAGCGGATTGCAGACGGCAGCCAGATCGAACTCGATGCCAACCACGGCATCGTGACGCTGCGAACGGCTTCCAATCCAGCGACCTCTGCGCCGACCGCCATTCACGGCGCGACGAGCCTGACGGAGGGGCGGTGATCCCGATGGAGGCTCTGAATGCTCTGTGTGCCTGGACGGTGCGAGCGGTCGATTACCCGCTGGGTTGGCTGCTGTGGTTGCCGCGCGATGTGACCCTGCTGCTGTTCGCAGCCTTGACCGCACTGTTGATGACACTCGCGCGGCGGGCGGTCACGAATCAAGGCTTGCTGCGCCGCTGCGCAGAAGACTTGCAGCGATTGAAACAACTCCTGCGCGAGACCAGGCGATCGCCAGACAAACCGACGCGACTGCGGCTGCAAAGGACCGTCGGGTTGATCAAAGGGATGCAACTGGCCGCCGACATGCGAGTCCTGGTGGTGGTCTTGTTGCCCGTCGCGATCCTGGCGATCTGGGCCAGTGAGCGGCTGGATTATCTTCCGCCGCGAGTCGATCGCGATCTCGTCGTCCGCGCCCACTTTCCGTTGTCGTCGATTGACGGACTGACGCACCTCGTCCCGGCGGCGGGTTACGAATTGAAGGGGCCCGCCATTCAGATCGTTCGAGCGGACGCGGCATCACCGTCAGCGGGCGGCCTTGCCGAGTGGACTTTGCGTCCGACTTCGGCCGCGGATGACCTGGCGATTGTCATTCGTCATCGCCACGAATCGGCGACTCACCGCGTGGCGATTGGCCGGGCGACGTACCGACCGCCGGTGCAGGCTCATGCCGGTGAACGACTCGCCATGACGGAAGTGGTCCTGGACCGCTATCGGCCGCTGGGGCTGAATCTCAAGACCGAGGCGATCGGCCTGCCACCGTGGATGGTCGGCTATCTGGTTCTGACGCTGCTGCTGGTCCCGACCCTCAAACGCCTGCTGCGAGTGTCGTGATCGCAATAAGCGTGTGGCTTTGTCGCCCCCGGGCTTGTCCCGGGGGTTTAGCGGCCTCTGCCCTACTCGAAACTCTTGAAGAATGAGTAGCGCAGAAGCCGTTGAACCACCGACGCGAGGTCGGTGGCGAAAAATCACAAGCTCAACGTTTCATTTGGCGTCTTTGGTTTTCGCTGCGGAATCCAAAACCGGGCCGAAGCCGGGGGCCTCTTTCGGATTGGGCGGCGGCGACTTCGCCTTGCCCGCCAGCACGTCGGTCACGGCCTGCTTCAGTTCGGCGGTGGTGCCGTGGAAGGTTCGCCGCAAATAGATCTCGCAGTGGGTGAAGGCCCAGCGCGTCTGGTCGCCCTCGGTCTGACCCAGCGTTTGAAACCACGTTCCGTTCGTGTAGGCCAGCATCATGAACTTGCCGTCGGGTTGCTTCTTGATCCCGACGACCAGGGGGACGTCCGGGGCGATCCGTTTCAAAAGCTGCGGCGTGTGCTTCTGCTTGTCGCCGGCGAGATTGATCGGAATCCGCTTGAAAGGGGCTTCGCCCTTCAAGTGCTCACCCAACACCAGCACCGCAGAGGGCTTGTCGGCGTCCACTTTCTCGACGGTCGCCGTGAAGAGGTAGTCGCTGTCGTCGATGAACTCTTGCAGCGGGAAGAGTTTTTGGATGAAGGCCCACGCGCTGGGATGAGCCAGCAACACGCTGCAGATGACAACACAACCGAGAATCAACGATCTGGGAGACGGCATCGGTTCCGATCATTCAAGTGAGGTCTGTAACCAAACGGACGCGGCGGCCAACTGTTGTTAACGGCCCGCGTCGAGAGTACTCGACTCGTTGGCATTATGCTGGCTCCCCACCCATACTGGCAACGATTGATTCATCTTCGTCCGATCGGTGACAGGCCCGTCTCGCGCGGTCCCTGCCGATCTCAAGCAACTTGAGTATTGATCTCGGAGAGCAACCATGCGTGATCGGGTGACTTCGCCGTGTTCGTGGACCTGTCGTTGGGGAGTTGCACTGGTTCTGGCGCTGGTCGCCACGCAGGCGACCGCGTGGGGGCAGGCGGCGTTGAAGCCGGAGGAGTTGGCGGCGCAGATCGTGAACGCCGCCAACAAGGCCTACAACGAAAAACAGTTCCCCGCCGCCGTCGAACGTTACCGCGAGTATTTGAAGACGTACTCGAACCAGAAGGATGTGACGCTCGCGCGGTACGGCTTGGCGCTCTGTCTGCTGGAGGCCCCGCAGAAGGACTACAAGGTTGCCGTCGAAACGCTGACGCAGGTGGTGGGAGTGCAGGAGTTCGCCGACCGACCCCTGGCGCTCTACTACCTCGGGCTGGCTCACCGGGGACTCGGTCATGAGGCCCTGGCCCTGGGGATCGCCAAGCCGCCCGAGGCCGCTCAGCATCGAGCCACCGCGAACCAGCAGTTCACTCCGGCCGCTCAGCGATTTGGAGAGGCGGTCGCGGCGTTTGCCGCGCGGGCGAAAGCGAATCCGCCGCCGACCGCCGAGCAGCTCGCGCTGGATGTCGAGTGGGCGAATCGGGCTCGCTGTGATCAGGCCGAAATGCTGATCCGACTCGACAAGGCGAAGGAGGCGAGCGATCTGCTCACCCCCGTGCTGACGGCCGAGACAACCAAGACCAGCAAGTACCGTCCGTTCCTGTTGTACCTGCACGGACATGCCAGCTTCCTGCTGAAGGACTACATCGCGGCGGGGCGATCGCTCAGCCAGCTTGCTCCGTTCGCCGATCCCGTGTTTGGAGTTCACGCGCAGTACCTGCTTGCGCGGGTCCATCACGTCGCCGAAGAGCGTGATGAGGCCGCGGTCCTCTACGATGCGGTCGTCAAAGGCTACGACAAACAAAAAATTGCCGCGCAGCAGGCTCTGCAAAACGCGGCTGCCATGGCGAACCAGCCCGATGAGAAACTTCGGCTGGAAGCGTTGGTGAAAGCGGCACCGGACTACGTCAGCCGCGCCGTCTTCTACTGGGGCGTGCTGCTGTTCGAGCAAAAGAAGACCGCCGAGGCACTGACCCGGTTCACAGCGTTCGCGCAGCTCTATCCGCAGTCGCCGCTGCTGCCGGATGCTCAATGGCGAGCGGGCGTGTGTCAGGTCGAGTTGCGTCAATTCGCGCCCGCGATCCAGTTGCTGCAGCCGCTGGTGCCTCACCCGCAACTCGGGGATCGGGCGCTGCTGTGGCTGGGACGGGCCCAGTTGGGAGCAGCCGATCCGACTCAGGCCGCGCCGTATGCACAGGCTCTCACCGCCGCCATCGGCAGTCTGACGCAGGCAGCGGAGCGGGCGAACCAACAGATCGCGCAAGACCCCGAAGCGAAATTGCGTCGTGCCGAAATCATGCTCGAACTGGGCGACGACCAGCAGTTGGCGAAACAGTTCCCACAGGCGGCGGCCACCTACGAAACGGCGTTCAAGGAGAATCACGCTCCCGAACGCAACGAACTGTTCCTGCAACGGCGAGCCACCGCGCTCCACTTCGCCGGACAGTTCGATGTCTCCGATCAAGTCTGCACGCAGTTCCAGCAGGCCTTCCCCAAGAGCACGCTGCTGCCGGCGGTCTTGTTCCGCATGGCCGAGAACGCCTACGTCCGAGCCGCCGCCGTCGAGCCAACCAATCCGCTCAGCAAGAACCCGGAGATCGCCAAGTGGTTTGGTGAGGCTGTCAAGCGCTATCAGGTGGTGTTGGACAAGTTCCCGGAGTTCACGTTTGCCGCGCTGTCGCGCGGGCGCATGGCGCTGGCTCAATATCGGCTCGGAGATTATCCGACCGCGGTGAAGGGACTGGAGGCGATTCCCCAGGCGGATCACTCGGGCGAGCTGGCGATCGTGCCCTACTATCACGCCGACTGCCTGCTGCGCGCGATGCCGACCGACACCACCGACGCCCTCGCCGCCGGCCGGCAACTCGTCGTCCTCACCGCCGCGATCAAGTCGCTGGAGAGTTTTGTTTCCGCGCAGGGAATGGATCCCCTCAAGGCCGCGCCGCAGACGCCGGATGCGTTGGTGAAGCTCGGCTACTGCTACCAGCGTGTGGCCGCACAGATCGTGGAGCCTCAGGAACGAAACCAACGATTGACCGCCGCGCGTCAGGCGTTTGAGCGAGTCGGGCAACAGTTCGCGACCAGTCCGATGGCTCCCATCGCCGCGTTCGAGCGGGCCAATTGCCTGGTCGACATGAACGACCCGAACGGCGCGATCAACGAGTTCACCAAGTTCAAAGCCGACCCGTTCAAGCAGTCGAGTGTTGCGCCGCTGGCCTATCTGCGATTGGCAACGTTGCTGCGAGCCCAGAACAAACCGGCCGAAGCGGTCGCCGCGCTGCTGGAGTGCCGCAACACGTTTGAAGGTCCTCTCGCCGCCGATCCGGCCCGAGCCGCGTGGGCACCGCTGATCCAATACCATCACGGTCTCGCCACCCGGGAACTCGCATTCAAGGATCCCGCGAAGCTGGATGTCGCGAAACTGGCCGAGGCGCGAGCGCTGTTCGACAACCTCCAGCAGAAGTTTCCGAACAGCCCCGAAGCTCCTGACGCCGCGTGGCGTGCGGGGCAGTGTCGGCGCGAGGAGCATGCGCCGAAACTTGTCGCGGCCCGTGCGGTGCTCGCCAAACCGGACGTGAAGCCGGAAGAAGTGGCCGCCGCGACGCCGCTGGTGCAGGACGCGGTCAAGCAACTGACGGAGACCGCGCAGTACTTCGTCGCTCAAGCCGCACAAGTCGTGCAACAAAAGTTGGCGGGGACGGAAATTCATCAGCGGATGCTGTACGAGGCCGCGTGGTGCTATCAATGGGTGGCCGATGTCGAGGTCGATGCGGCTCGCAAAAAGTTGATGGACGAAGCCCTCAAGAAGCAGGCCGATGAGACGGCCAAGCAGCCGGCCGGCGTGAAGGGGATCGCGCAAGCACGCGTCCCGGAAATCGCGGTGTCGGCCATCGCCGTGCAGCCGGCCGAGAAACTGGCTCAGGATCAATACAAGGCGTTGATTGCCGCCAAGGCCGATTCGCCGCTGGCAATCACCGGCCGACTCGAACTGGCCGAAATGCACGCGCGGCGGAACGAGTTCGATCCGGCGGTCGCGCTGCTCAACGAGGCGCTCACGCTGGAACCCGCGCCCGATGTCGAAGAGCGATTGCACCTGAGGCTGGGAGTCTGCCTCGTCGCCAAGAACGATCACGCGGGAGCGTTCGCTCAATTCGCCGCCGTGGCGGCCGATGCCAAGAGTCCGCTCGCGCCGGAGGCCCGGTTCCGCGCCGGAGAATGCCAGGTGCAACTGAAGGCGTACCCCAAGGCCATCGAGTTGTGGGTGCCGTTCCGCGATCAGGGACCGCTGCAAAACATCCCCGGGTTGAGCGACCGCGTGCTGTTGCGACTCGGTCATGCCTATGCGCTGGCGGGTCAGTGGGACCAAAGCCGGCAGGCTCACGAAACGTTGATCAACCGGTTTGCTCAAAGCCCGTGGCGGCTGGAGGCGCGCTATGGCGTGGCATGGGCGTGGCAGAACCTGAAGCAGTTCGACAACGCCGCCAACACGTACCAGCAGGTCATCAACGAAACCGCCAGCGAGATCGCCGCCAAGTCGCAGTACCAACTCGCCCTCTGCCGCATCGAACAGAAGCGACTTCCGGAAGCGGCCAACGCGCTGCTGGTCGTGCCGTTCACCTACGACTACCCGGAATGGAGTGCGGTCGCGCTGCTGGAGGCGGCCCGCATCTTCCAGGAAATGCAGCAGCCCCAGCAGGCCGTGCGGCTCCTAGAAAAGGTCGTGAAAGAATACCCGAACACCGAATGGGCCAAAGCGGCACAACAACGACTGGCGGGATTGCCCGTTGTCAAACGGGGCTGACACGAGACGCATCCGTTCCGACGGCCACCCATCCGCATCCGGCTCGAACCGCAGTTCGACGTTCAATCTTGGAGGAGAGATCGCATGCCATCGCCATCGACGAAACGTTGTGTTCGGTCGCTTTGCTTCGGAGTGGTCCTTGGCGGGTGCCTGCTGTCGATGCGGCGGGCCGAGGCTTACGTTGAGCTTCCCTACACGCTCGGTCGCGTGATTTTGGAATCGACGTCGATCTCGGTGCTGCGCATCGAGAAAGTCGACAAGGAAAAAAACCTGATCCTGTTTCGCAAGGTGCAGGATCTGAAGGGGACGCTCGCGGGGGAGACCACCAAGCACAACATCGGCCGCGGTGGTTTTCACGAACGCGAATGGAAGGCCATCATGGACTGGGCCGAGCCGGGCAAAACGGCCGTCTTCTTCAACAACGGCGGTGCCAGCGAGACCTGCATCGGCAACTATTGGTATCAGGCCTATGCCGGTGGCGAGTGGTGGAACATGAGCCACGGCGAGCCGTACATGCTCCGCAGCTACGCGGGGACCTCCGACAAGCTGGCGTCCGTGGTGCAGTCCATTGTCTCCGGGCAGGAGGTCGTGGTGCCATGCATGGTGGATGGAGACAAGAACGCCCTGCAGCTTCGCAACGCGAAGGTTCAACGGCTCAAGGCGAGTCTGAAGATCCAGGACTACAACGCCCAGCGCGACTTCGTCGGCTGGGGGGGCGATGACTTCCGCGCGATCGCCGGGATGCCGGGCTTCACGCACGTCGCCGGTGTGACGTCGGTCGGACCGGAGGCTCAGGGTGTGGCGGTGGCCGACATCGATGGCGACGGCAAGCCGGACTTCTGCTTCTACGGGTTGGGTCGAGTCGCCCTGCTGAAGATGGATGGCACATCGCTCAGTGAATTGTCGTTGCCCTATACGGGAGGAGCCCGCGCCGCCGAGTGGTCCGACTTCAACGGCGACGGCAAGCTCGACCTGCTGCTCGCCACTCCGACCGGTCCCAAGCTGCTGACGAACGGCGGCGCGACGTTCAAGGACGACACCGCTCTCCTGCCAAAGGAAACGTATTACAACGTGACCGCCGCCGCGTGGCTCGACTACGACGGCGACAAGCGTCCCGACATTCTGCTCTCGAACGGTTTTCTCGGGCTGCGTTTGTACCGCAACACGGGAGCCGGATTTGAAGACGCCACGACCGCCGCGAAGTTGGGACCGGAGGGAGTCGGCGGCCGGCTCAAGGGAGACCATCTCGCCGTGGCCGACGTGAACGGAGACGGCCGCTCGGACTTCGTCTACAGCGCGGGAACAGGCTTGGTGGCGCACAGCACTCCGCAGGGTTTCGTGGAGGTCGTCGATCCCGCGTTTCAATTCCGCACCGGCCGCATCCGACCGCTGTTTGCGGACCTGGATGGTGACGGACATCCCGATCTGTTCGTTCCTCAGGAGGGAACGTGCAGGGTGTTCGCGAACCGCGCGGGCAAGCTCACCGAAGCCACCGCTACGTTCGGCGCGGTGGCTCAACCGATGGGGCACGCCGTCAGCGCGGCGGTCGCCGATTTCGATGGCGATGGAAAAATGGACTTGATCGTCGGATGCCTCAAGGGGACGAACCGCTATTTCCGCAACGGTGGCCAAGGGAAGTTTGTAGATGCAACTGATGCGATCGGCCTGTCTCAACAGATCTACAACACGCGCGGGCTGGCGGCCATCGACATCAACAAGGATGGTGCGGCCGACCTGCTGCTCAACAACGAAGGTCAGGAATCGACCGTCCTGCTGGGTCGTCCTGCGGCGGCTGCGGTGGTGAGTCAGATCAGCGCGAAGCCGTAGTGGAGCAACCGGGCCGAATTGGCACGTAGAACGGACCCCTTGGTCCGTTCGCTGCCTCGTCCGGACCAAGGGGTCCGGACTACAGAAACCCTGAAAGTCAGTGGAGTAATTGATGCGGATGCGAGGTTTTCAGCAGTGTGCCAGCAGCAACGTTAGTCATGAGCGGTTTGATCGGTGCATCGCGTTCCGCCTCGTTTCGTTGAGCTTGGCGAGCTTGCTCGTGGCGTGTGGTGCAGTCCTCGGCGCCGATTGGCCCACTCATCGAGGCAACTTGGCTCGAACCGGCTGCGTTGATGGCCAGCCAGGACCCACGTCGGCGAAGGTGATCTGGGTCCACAAGTCGAGCGACCACTACATCGCTGCTCCGGTCCCCACGGGAGACAGCGTGCTGGTCTCCGCGCTGGCGGCGTTCAACACGTCCACGTTTCAGTCGCTGGCGGTCGATCCCGCCGCCAAACAGCGGGTGCGCTGGGCGAAGTCGGTGCCGTATCTCAAGCTGCCAACCGTGTGTGCTCCGGCCGTCGCCGGAAATCTGGTGGTGTTCGGTGACGGGATGCATCAGACCGACGGAGCCATCCTGCACGGCGTGAGGCTCGACACCGGCTTGCCCCTCTGGCAGTTTCCGGTTTCGGGTCAGTTGGTTCACCTCGAAGGAGCACCGACCATCGCGGGGGGCAAAGTCTTCATCGGCGGAGGCAACGCGGGCGTCCTCTGTGTCGACACCACCCGGTTGGAATTGGAGGGCAAGGAGGTCGATGCGGCTGCGGCGCAGACGATGCTCGACAAACGCTGGAAGGAACTGCTCGCGAAGTACGAGCAGGAGAAAAAGACCGATCCCGACTTCGCGATCGCGCCGAGCGAAGACTCGCTGCCGAAGCCCCGTCCCAAACTGGCCTGGCAGGTCGGAGTCGACAAGTGGCACGTCGATGCGGCGGTCGCCGTCGTGGGGGATCGAGTCCTCGCCGCGACGGCGTTCCTCGATGTGGAACAGAGTGGAGTCCGTGCCCTCTTTTGCTTGAAGGCCGGCGATGGAAATGTCGTCTGGCAGACTCCCTTGAAATTCAATCCGTGGGCCGGCCCGACGGTGGTCGGTGATCTCGTGCTGGTCGGATGCAGCAGCGTGCGGCTGGAACTGAAGGATGTAAGCCAAGCACTCGGTGAGGTCATCGCGGTTTCGCTGGCGGATGGCTCGGTCAAATGGCGAAAGGAATTGCCAGCCGGAATTGTCTCGGCGATTGCAGTCAAGGATCGATTGGCCGTCTTCACCGCGACAGATGGCCGTGTCCGCGCATGGGACATCGCCAATGGGCAAGAGAAGTGGTCGGTCGATGGTGGCGCACCGTATTTCGCCAGCCCGGCGATTGCCGGGAACACGGCCTACGTCGCCGACCTCAAGGGTCTGATAAAGGCCCTCTCGTTGACGGATGGCAAGCCCGTCTGGGTATTTGATCTGGCATCAGACCCGGCAATATTTGATCCAGCATCTGCCCCGGCAGGAATAGGTCCGGGTATGGTTTACGGAGGACCGGTGGTGGCGGGGGGGCGGCTGTTTGTCGCAACGTGCGATGTGGTGTCCAGTGGGAAAGTTGCTACCGCCGTGGTCTGCCTTGGAAACAAATAGATGTGTCACGGTGATGCATCATGTAAGGAGTCGAAGCGATGAGTGAACGAGATCTCAAACTGAATCGAATCGGACCGCGAGCCAACCGTTTCTCGCGGCGAGCGGCGTCTCGATCTGTTGTCTGGGTCGGGTCGGTCCTCGGTACGGTGCTCGTGTTGATGGCGTCGGCGACAGCGCAGGACAAGCCGGCCGAAGCGATCAAAATCGACAAGGACAAAAAGACTGTCACGATTGCCGCCAAGATCGCGCTGCGGAAGCTGCCGAACCTCAGCGAGATCTATCCGATTGAAGTCATCGCGTCGTTGCCGGCACCGAAGGGACAGAAGGCTCACGAAACCGTGGTGACGTTCGAGGCGAAGCCGAGCGACATTCACAAGGCGCTCGAAAGTCTCGGGCTGAAGCCGGGGAAGCCCGCCAAGGGGGAAGGGGCCGCCGCCGAGGGACCGGAAGTCAAAATCTTTCTCGACCTGCCGGGAGCGGGGGGACTCGGCGCGGATGGCGCGGGGGGACTCACCAAGCGAGTCCCGATCGAAAAGGCTCTCGTCGATCGCAAGACGGCCAAAACGATGCCGCCGTTGAAATGGATCTTTACCGGTTCGATCTCCAAGCAGCCCGATCCGAACAAGCCCGAGAAGGTCTACGGAGCCGACACGACGGGAACGTTGATCGCCATCTTCCCCGTCACGGATGAGACCGTGTTTCAGACCAGCCTGACGATGAAGGACGAACCGCTGATCAAGCTGGAGACGAACACCAAGGTGCTGCCCGAAATCGGCACCGACGTGCAACTCGTCATCCAGGTTCCGTAGAGTCATCGAAGTTGAGTGAGACATTCATACATTAAGAGCCAATGCCATGATTCGCAGCCTTCGATGGTCACCGTGCCTGACATTCGCCGTTGTCGCGTTTGCCTCCTCGACAGCGAACGCTCAGTTTCTCTCCGAGCGTCTCGTGCCGCCGCAGCAGGTCACAATGCCGACGCTGCCGATGACCGCGCAGCCCGCGCCCCCTCGAACGTTCGGTGCCGAGAAGGTGCGGTCTCACCTGTGGTCGCTGCCATTCGGAGCCTTTCCCGGTGCGCCGACGACTCTGGCTCATGAACGCCTTCCCACAGAGTGGCGCAGGCCCGTCCTGGATGTCCCGGTACTCGCCTCCGACTCCGACCCGACGCGGCCGGTCTTCCCGCTGCAACCGGTCGCGAGCCGTGCCTACGTATCGGCTCCGAACCCGCTGCAAACGCCGACACTCGGCCGCTTCCCGCTGCCTGCGGAACCGGTCGTGCGCGCCGTGGATGACCCGAGCGCCAGTTCGGCTCACGGGCTGCTCACGGCGGCCGTGCCCCTCGCGACACCGAACCCGGCGGCGTTCCTGCGGCTGTCGATTCCCGACCCGTTCGAGCAGTTGCGAGTCATCCGGCTGGCGAGTCCCCCCGCCGACAGTGACGGTCCCGATGCCTCTCAAGAACGACCGCCGCTTCCGAAGCTGGCCGATGTTGCGCCGCCGAAATGAAGGGCGGTCCGCAGAAAGTCGGTGGCAGTGCCGTTCTCGTTCCCGGCTCGGCTCACTCGAATTCTTCACGGCCTCATGATTGAGGGAGCCGTGTGCCGCACACAGACCCGCGGCGTAAGCGAGGGCGAAGTGTGACGACGCCTTCGCTGATGCCTTTTGAAGCTGCGCAGTTGCCCTCCGAGGTAGCTGAATTCGCAAGAATTCAGTCTTTTTCGGTCCCTGCGAAGACTCTGAGTTCTTGCGAACTCAGCTACAAAACGCGAGTACGCAACTTCAACACTTACGCCGCGGGTTGGTGAACGTGAGAAAAAAAACACCTCGGTTGCCGCAGGGGCAGTCGAGGTGCGAGAGTCAGCGAATCGCTGGCGTGGAAGGACTCGATCAGATTTCCCAGCCCTTGCGGTATTCGCGGGTCACATACTTGTTGGAAGCGGCGTCGTTGGTCACCTTGAGGTTCACGCCGTCCCACTCGATCTTCTTGCCGGCTCGCAGGGCGACGTTGCCGAGCAGCACGGTTTCGGTCAGGCGACCGGCGTACTCGAAGTTCGACATCGCCAGTTCCGGCTTGTTCTCCTTGATCGCGTTGGCGAACTCGGTGAAGTGGCCGGGGGAAACCGTGTACTCGGGCTTCTTGTAGTCGGCGTATTCCTTCTTCGGCAGGATCACGTAATCGCCGTGGTAATCGTTGGAAGAGAAGATGCGGCCCTTGTCGCCAATCACGAGCGAACCGCTGGCATTTTGCTTCTCACCCATCAGCAGTTCCTCCGAGGGTCGCTTGCCGCCGTCGTACCAGTACAGCGTGCAGGGACCGAGATTGCCTCGGGGGCCGAACTCGTACTTGATGGTGCAGTTCTTCGGGTAGGAGGCCTCGCGGGCGTCGCCGGTCCACTCGGGATCGGGCATCGCCTCGACGGAGATCGGGTTGAAGAGTTGCAGGGCCATCACGGACATGTTCATCGTGTGACAGGCCATGTCACCGAGGGCACCGGTTCCAAAATCGAGCCAGCCGCGCCACTTGAACGGCTGATAGGCCGAGTGGTACGGGCGATCCTTCGCGGGGCCGAGGAACAGATCCCAGTGAATGTTCTTCGGGCACTCTTCGACTTCCTTCGGATAGCCGCCCCCCTGCGGCCAAATCGGGCGGTTGGTCCAGATGTGAACTTCCTTGATCGTGCCGATGTCGCCCTTGCGGACGATCTCTACCGCCTCGCGATGGCCGTTCGCGGCGGTGCCCTGGTTGCCCATCTGCGTGCAAAGTTTCTTCTCGGCGGCGATCTCGCGCATCATGCGCGCTTCGGTCACGGTATAGGTCAGCGGCTTCTGGCAGAAGCAGTGCTTGCCCATCCTCATCCCGCGAATGGCGGCCGGGGCGTGCGAGTGGTCGGGCGTGCTGACCGTCACGGCATCGATGTCGTTGCCCATCTCGTCGTACATCTTGCGATAGTCGACGTACTTCTTGGCCTTGGGGAAGCGGAGGGCCGCCTTTTCGAGCCGGTCTTCGTCGATGTCGCACAGGGCGACGATGTCGCCGTGGCGGCCCGCATCATCACGATCGCTGGACCCCTTGCCCTCGACGCCGATGCAGGCAAACCGGATGGCGGAATTGGCGGACTTGTCCTGAGTCCACCCCTGACTGGTGGCTCCCACCCAGCAGGCCGCGGCCAGCGCGGAGGACTGCTGGAGGAACTCGCGACGTGTGGATTGACGACTCATGTGATGCTCCCTCTGCTCTCGGAAATGGGATGAGATTCCTCGCATAGCGGCGTGCCTGCGGGCTGGACGAGGCATGATATCAGCGGTTTCTTGAACGTACAGCAAGCCGCGGGAAAAAAGCCGCGTCCGCGCCTGTTCCAGGGCCATGGCGAGCCGGGCGGCGGTGAGCCGTCGTCTCGCGGCATCAACGGCGTCGCCCCCCGGGGAAGGACGCGCGACGGACCGACGTCGGCGACATCACCGGAATTGTCGTTCGTCAGTCCGCCATCCCGGTCCAATCGAGCCGGGGGCGGCGAATCGAAGACATCGATGAGAGAAGGCGACGCCGCGTTGAGAGTCGCGGCGCACGAGCAGCGCTGGCAAGGCGATTCCATTCCGAACGGAACGGCTTGGACAGGCGAGGCCCGGCCGACCGCGATCAGGTTAGAACCCGCCCTGATCGTTCGATCCCTGTTGCTCGGCCTTGTACTTTTCCATCGCTCGAATCTGGTTCGCGAGCTTCTGTTCCGGGCCGGACGGGAAGTACTGCACGTCGTCGTCGAGGTAGTACGCCGAAGGCAGCGTCTGTCCGCCGACCGTGGTTTGGAAACATCCGGTCGAAACTGCCGATAGCGACAGGCAGCCCACCAGCATCAGGCCTCGCCAGCTTCGGTTCGCATTCCGCTTCATGACAGATTCCTTTCGAGGAATTCGGTGAACCGTCGGTTCGAGCCGATCTCCAACCAGCCGCCTCTTCGTGAGCTTCGCCCAGCGCCGGGACCGTCCTCGCCATTGCGAGACCGCCCGGGTACGACGCCTTGTGCCATACGACGAATAGAATCGGCAGTCACAATCGGAATCTTTGGTGGAATCGCTACAAGCTGCCAGATTTGTCGAATCGCGGCGGTGTACTCGCATTTCATGGGACATCGGGGACCACTGCGACGAATGGAGCCGAGCGGGCGGCGAGAAATCCATCAGTCCCATGACTCCCATCGGTCCTATCCGTCGCACCTGTGACGACCTGCCAACGAACGGTGAAGAAACCGCACACGGGTTACAGATCGATCCGCATGGCGCGTTCCCACTGGCGAAAACCGAGTTTCTCGTAGAACGGAATCACGTCCTCGGCGCAGTCGAGGATCACCTTGTAGCAGCCAGCCTGACGGCAGACATCCAGCAGGTGCCCGACCAACAGTGCCCCCACACCGTGGTGCTGGTACGCCACGTGAACAGCCACGTCCTCAATGTGTCCGACGATTCCGCCGTTGTGAATGAACTTGGGTTCGAGGAAGAGCGAGGCCGTGCCAGCCACGCGATCATCCATCAACGCGACATACGTTCGGACCCGAGACCGCATCCGGCGCCGGAAGATGTCGAGAGCCTGCTCGTCGGACAGTTCGGCCGGCTTGAGGGCACTGAGGGCGGCGAGGAACCCGCGACGCAAATCGGTCGCGTCCATCTGGCGGATCGTCAGCGGGGGAGGTTCGCTCGACATGACCAACGAGTGTTGGCACTCGCAGGCGGCACGTCAAGATACGGCGTTGATGTCCCTCGCCCGCCATGAGGTTCCGTCTCCTGACAGGCACTGTATTGCCTGCAACCCGCAACCCTTGCCGGATCGCGACAGTTGACCGCGCCTGACATCAATCACATTGATCCCAGATCAACCCACCGCTTGCCCCGAGCCAAAACGTGACCTAGATTCTTTCAGACGGTCCCCGGCGTCCCATCCTTGCGAAAGCCTGCCATGTTCGAGTGGGTGTTTGAGTACCTGTACTTCTATCAGAAGTATCTGATTACCAGTTGGAACAACCTCGGTCCGTCCGAGTACATCGTCATTTTGGTCACCGTCGGCGCGGCCGGTTGGTATCTGATGAGCAAGGGTCCTTCGACAAAATGCTGAGGCTTCCAACCTGGGCCTCTGGCTGAACAAAAACAACCGGCCCGATCCATGATGATCGGGCCGGCTGCGTTCCTGGGTCTCCACAATGATTTGACCGCGGACAGGACCGCGGGTCACACCTTGGCGGCACACTCGCGGACGTGCTTGAGGCAGGCCTCGATGTCCGGCAGCGGGTTCTTGGCGTTCTCTTCGTACTCCAGCGCCAGGCAGTAGTCGAAGTTCAAGGCCTTGAGCGCCTTGAGCAACGCCACGACGTTCAGGTCTCCCTCACCGGCGATCTTGAACTGCTTTTGACGTCTGCCGTCCACCTCGGTGGTCTTCACGTCCTTGAGATGACAGCCGAAGACACGCTTGCCGAGACGCTGAACGGCTTCGACCGGGTCTTCATCGCTGCGCAGGTAATGACCGGTATCGACGCACGCTCCGATTTTGGGATGCCGATCCTTCACGACCTTCTCGACATCGCTGATCTTGTTGTAGCGATGCCCCGGTCCGTGGTTGTGGATCGCGATCGCCACGTCGTACTCGGCGCAGAGCTTGTCCAGCAGATCGAACGTCGCCTTGTCCGGCTTCGGGTCGGCACTGAGCGACCGGATGCCCATCGCCTTGGCGAATTCAAACTTCTCCCGCGCCTCGTTTTCCTTGTCGTCAAAGCCGAGCACACCGTAGGCGATCAGGGTCACGCCACCCTTGGCGAGCATCTGTTTCTGCGTCTCGATGTGTTTGGGAACGCTCCCCATCGGCACATGGGCGGGATAGGCCTCCCAATACTTCAACCCGAGAGCCTTGGTGTGTTCGAGGGCCTGCTCGGCCTTGAACTCGCGCAGCGAATAGCTTTGCAGACCCATCTTGAATCCCAGATACGGATCCTTCGCATCGGCGGCGGGCAACACCGACGGCACCGCCAGCGCGGCCATTCCGGCGGCGGTGGCCTTGAGGAAATCGCGACGATCAACAACGAACGACATGGGGTGTCTCCTGAGTGCGGTTGAGAACAAATCAAACGGATGAGCGAGAGGATAGCTTTGCGCCGCGATCAGTGCGAACGATCACAGGCGCAGCGGAGTCAATTCACCAGGCCAAATGCCGTGAGGAGCGCCGCGTGGGCCTTGGTGGCGTCCAGGGGGGCGACCACGACGCTGATGCGGATCTCGCTGGTGTTGACCATCTGGACGTTGACGCCGGCGTCGGCCAGGGCTCGGAACATCCGTTCGCCGACGCCGGTGTGGCTTCTCAGGCCGATCCCCATGACCGACAGCATGGCCATGTCTTTTTCAAAACTCAGTTCGGTGCCGGGCCAGCGTTCGATCAGTTCCCGCAGCAGCAACAGGCAGCTTTCGAGATCGCCGCGCGGGACGGTGAAGCTGAGGTCCGCCTGCTGGCCGTGGCTGATGTTTTGCACGATCAGATCGACCATCACGCCCCCTTCGGCCACGGCGGCGAAGACCTCGGCCGCGACGCCCGGCTGGTCGGCGACGTGCCGCACCGTCACGCGGGATTGTTGCGTGTCGAGTTGCACTTCGCTGACGACGATGTCCTCCATGCTGGCCAGTCGCGAGACCACGTCCCGTTCCAGTTCGTCGCGCGAAACGTGTGTCTTGACCTCGTCATCGGTCTGCCGGTAGCCGATGCTGGGCGGCGGAGCGAACTCCTGATGCAGGGCGAAGCCCTCGTGAACGGCCTCCAGTGCGATCTCCCGCTGGTCGCGGTTCACCAGCACCGAGATTTTGATTTCGCTGGTGGTGATCATCTGAATGTTGACGCCCCGGTCCGAGAGGGACTGGAACATCTGGGCCGCCACGCCGGTGTGAGTCCTCATCCCCGCACCGATCACCGACACCTTGGCGACGTTCGTTCCGTGATGGACCTCGCCCGCACCGAGGGACTCCACCGCGAGCTGAGCCGCGGTGAGGGCCTCGGCCAGATCATCCTGCGGCACGGTGAACGAGACGGCGGCGACGGCACCTTCCGCCACGTCCTGAATCACCATGTCGATCGGAATCTTCCGCTCGGCCATCTTGCCGAACAACGCGGCCAACACACCCGGTCGATCGGGCAGTCCGCGCAGGGCCACGATCGCCTCACTTTTGACGAGGGCCACGCCCGCCACCATCGGCACGTTTTCATCCTGATACGGCGCGATCAGCGTTCCCTCACCGTTCGAGTACGCCGGACGAACCAGCAGCGGCACGCGGTACTTCTTGGCGAATTCGATCGAGCGCGAGTGCATCTTGCCGCCGCCGAGACTCGTCAGTTCCAACATCTCGTCATAAGAGACGCGGTTCATCTTGCGGGCCGTCTTGACCAGGCGCGGATCGGTCGTGTAAATCCCATCGACGTCCGTATAAATCTCGCAAACATCGGCCCGGAGCACGGCGGCCAATGCGGTCGCGGTGGTGTCGCTGCCGCCGCGGCCAAGTGTCGTGATGTTGAAGTCCTCGTCGATCCCCTGGAATCCGGCCGCCACGACGATCTTCCCCTCGTCGAGCGCCTTCCGCATCCGATCGGTTTGAATCCGGCGGATGCGCGCCTTCGTGTATGTCGAGTCGGTCAGGATGCCGATCTGGTAGCCGGTCAGACTGATCGCCGGTTCGCCCAGTGCCTGGACCGCCATCGCCACGAGAGCCACCGACTCCTGCTCGCCGGTCGCCAGCAGCATGTCCATCTCACGCGGAGGCGGGTGGTCGCCGAGTTGTCTGGCCAGGTGGATCAGCTCGTCCGTCTTGTCGCCCCGCGCACTGATGACCATCACCACCTGATTGCCCGCTCGCTTCGCATCGACCGCTCGTTGAGCCGCCGCCATGATTCGCCGAGCATCCGCCACGCTGGAGCCACCAAACTTCTGCACGATCAACGCCACGTTGCCCATCCCTACTGAGGTTGCCGCTGGAAGAATCCCGTTCCCGCCGCGAGGTCATCCCTGCGCAGCCGCGACACGATAGCAAAAGTCCCCGGCAGGAACGACGAACACGCAGCGTCGGGAAACGACAGCACCCCGGTGGCTCGAAGCCACCGGGGTGCGAGTCTGTTGGTCGTCAACTTTATTTCATCGAACATCGCGCGAGCCGCATCCCGACTCGCAACCCATGCGTCCACGCGAACAAACCGACCACGTCGGCTAGGCGGCGGCGCGGACCGGCATCTGGAGGATCTGAGGAGTCGAGCAACCGCAGGCGGTCATGAACTCCTGGAAAATCTGCATGTCGAGTGCGGAGGAGGTCTCATCTTCCGGATGCCACTGCACGCCGACGCAGAACCAGTTGTCTTCCACCGACTCGTAACACTCGATCACACCGTCGGGAGCATGCGCCGCCGCCTTGAAGAGCGGAGCGAGTTGATTCACGGCCATGTGGTGGTCGCTGTTCACGCGAATCTCGCCCGGACCGTAGATCTCCCAGCAGCGGGTTCCCTCGACGATGTTGATGATGTGGCGATTGTGCCGTTCGACCGGATCGCGGTGATGCAGGGCCTTGGCCACTTGTTCGGGCACATGCTGCAGGATCGATCCGCCGCAGACGACGTTCAACGTCTGCATTCCCGAGCCGATGGCCACGATGGGCAACCGCATCTCAACCGCCAGCTTGGCCATGCGGCGGTCAAAGTCTTCGCGGCGCGGTGGCATCGGTCGCGTGTGGGGATGAGGTTCGAGTCCCAGCCGTCCCGGATCGAGGTCCAGCGAGCAGCCCGCCAGCACCACACCATCGCAGTTGCGCAGAGCCTGCTTCAAATCGTCGTCGGACGGATACGGAGGCAACAGGAACGGCAGTCCGCCCGCCGCCGTGATCGAGTCGTAGTAGCCGGTGTTGAACCAGCTCAACGCGATCGAATCCTTGCGGCCGGGTCGAAAATCACCATTGATGCCAATGATCGGTTTCTTCTGCATGAAATTCCCTTTTCAGAATCGCGGCACATCCATGTGCACAGACCGCAGAACCACCCGTCAAACTGGTCCGCCCGGGCGCGACGCGCCCCCCTCAATCAAGCGGACCGACGGGAACCACCCGAACAGAACAACTCGCCGAAAAAACGGACGAGATGATCGTCACGAAGACGACTCGGAGAAACGAGGAAGCCAACACCGAACCAACGTGATCGAAGCGAATCCATTCAGCAATCTCCACCCGAATCCTTCAGGTGCTGACAGTCGGTTGACTCTGAAAGAACCAACCCTGCCGAGCGTTGTTCGATGGACCAATCCGTTGCATTCCAAACGCAACTTTCATGGTCATCCTCAAGCGAGGCGGGACTCTAGTTACGGAGATGTCAGTTGTAAAGCAGATGGACGATTTTGCGGGGTAAATTGCTCTGGACCACAACATCGTGTGTGGAAGGGCGTCGCAGCCCCGGGCCAGAGCCAGCCGTTCGCCTGTCTGCCTGTTCGCGATCTCCGGTCTGCCTCTTCGCGATCTGAGGTGCGTTCACCCCACACTCTGACGCAGAGAAAATCATCTCCGACTCCCGCTGCCTTGACCCGTGCTGCGCCGTGGCATCTGTGGTCAAATCTCCTCGGCAGAGTTGCGAGTTCGACCCCTCCAGCTCACTGTGTTCGTCGTGAGGAAAGGCCGCGGATCATCCTGTCCAGTGACCAACGTGTGACGAGGCATCATGCTGACAATTCAACCTCGCGATGACGGTCAGCTTCAATTCGTGGCCGACTCGGAAGAGGACACGCGCGAGTTTGGCCGACGACTGGCACAGGCGCTGCGCCCGGGAGCGATCGTCGCCCTGGTGGGAGATCTCGGCGCGGGGAAGACGCGGTTGGTGCAAGCCCTGGCCGCCGCGCTGGACGTTCCACCCGGCGACGTGAACAGTCCCACGTTTACTCTCGTTCAGGAATATGCCGGTCGAATCCCTCTTCGTCACTGCGACACCTATCGCCTGCGAGACCCCAACGAGTTCCTCGATTTGGGTCTGGAGGAACTGTTCGCCCAGGACGGAATTGCCCTGGTCGAATGGGCCGATCGAGTCACTCCCCTGTTGCCGCGCGACGTGCTGACCATCCGAATCGAGATCACCAGCCCCGACTCACGTCTGTTCCGGGTCGAAGCGTCCGGGACGAGTTCTCGGGCCGCGTGTCACAGGTTGGCCGATCTCTCGACAACCGAAGGTCATTGACTCGGATTATTCATGGCTTCTCATGGAACAGTCGCAGTCTGCATGTAGCTGAGTTCGCAAGAACTCAGCCCAACTCACGATGAAGAACTGAGTTCTTGCGAACTCAGCTACAAGGCCATGTCGGAAGCGAAGTATCCTCTCCGAAGCCACTTCGGGGCCGAGCGATCAGCGGCAAAATGCGGTGACTGCGAAGACTCTGTTCGTTGTTCGGGTCGTGCGGGACAACTCATCGTTGCGACCGGATTCCGACGCACAGCCAGTAGAACCGTCACACGTCGAACAACCGTTGCGACGATGAGATAGGCGAACGTAGTGAGTCGGTGTGTCGGCGGCGCAGTCTGCTCCAGGCCACGCAGGCCAACTGCAAATCGGCGTGTTCCGCCGTAGCGGCCGCAGGCATTCACCACTGGATCGGACGTGACCCGCTCACGTCTTCAGGGGAGAGTACGCGATGAATCGACGAGGCCATGCCAGTCTGAAAATGTGGTTGATGGGTGCTGCCGGGATTGCGGTTCCAACGGCGCTGGGGATGTTCGGTCCCAACGGGGCCGCCTTCGCCGACGGCAAGCTGTTGTCTGGAGCGAGCGCGAAAAAGCCGGCGGCCAAAGTGAGTCCTGCCGTCGCGAGTGAACCTCCACGGCTGCTGCCGGTTCCCGACTCCAACGCACCGATGATTCAAACGGTCTCCGATTCGCGGCCTCTGGTCGCGACTGGTTCGGGCCAGAAGTCCGAGGTCATGAAGCAACTCGAACTGCTCTACGAAAAGGACGGGCGCGAGATGCCCGACCTGCCGCCGATTCAACCCGTTCCGACCGGTGGAACTCCTGCGGCGTCGTCCACCAACACAGGCTCCGAGGCCGCTTCAGGACCGTCCACACCCGCCGGAGCGCCATCCTTGAGAACTCAGGGACTCACATCGAAGAGTGGGCCATCGAACCCGGCAGGCGCGAGCGGATTGCGGGCCACTCCGTCCACCACCGCGGCCAAACCAAACTCACCAGCGACCTCTCCGCCGAGCAAGAATCCGGTCACGAGCTTCTTCAAGAAGCTGATTCCCGGAAACAAGGAGCCGAAGCCGACGGCGGCCGGCCCCAACTATCAACCGAACGTGGCTCCGAGTCCGCCGAATGCTCCCACCGGGCCGGTGCGAGCACAGGAATACCAACCTGCTCAAATCCGTACCGGTCAGGCGCCGGCTTCACCGACCTACGCCACGAATCCGACGGGCCAGCGTCCCGCGTCGCAGGGCACGGCCGCTCCGACGCTTTCTCAGCGACCAGACCTGTCGAACGGGGGATCGGCTCCCCCCTTGTCCACCGTTCCGATTCCGCCAGCGGTCTCACAGGGTGGGCTGCCTCCCTCGCCGAACGCAGAATTTGGAGCGGAACTCGCCAACCCGAACAACGGCCTACCCGCCGCATTGCCTCCGCTGTTGACTCAGCCGCAATCGGCCCTGCCGGAACCACCCGCCGTCATTCCCGGTGATGAAGAACAGCCGCTTCCCAGATCGACCGGCAACAACAATCTGGAGAGCGCGTTCACAGAGATGACGGAGGAAGAAGCCGATAACGGTGCCGGTCCGTTTACCGGGTTGACGTTGGACGAAGAAACAACGCGGCCGACAGAATCGGCCAAGGGACCGGCCAAAGAACCGACTTCCGCCGCGCCACCCGAGACCGTTGCCTCGGACGATCCGTTCGCCGACGAGTTGCGAAAGCTGGGCATCCTGCCGCCACTCGAACAGAAATCGACGCCCGATGAGGACGCTCCCAAGTTGACGGTGCCCACGCTGGCGCTGCCCGCCCTGGAAGGGATCGAGGACGAGGCCACTCGCGAAAAGATGCTGAAGATTCGCGAACGCGGCGGCATGAAGGGCCTCAAGGGTTTCTGCCCGGTCACTCTGCACGATGAACGGGAACTGGTCGATGCCAAGCCCGAATTCCACGCCACGCATCGCGGTCAGAAGTTCCACTTCGCCAGTGCGGTCGCCAAGTCAAAGTTTGAAGAGGATCCCACTTTGTACGCTCCCGCCGCCTACGGTGCCGACGTCGTGGCACTGACGCGGGACAAGGATGTCGTCGAAGGATCACTCGACCAGGCCGCGTGGTTCAAGGGCCGCCTGTACCTGTTCGGTACTCAGGACGCACACGACGCATTCGTGGCCGATCCCGTCCAGTACGCGACGCCCGCCGGGATCGAATGACCGCCGCCAACGGTCTGTGAGAACCACGAGTACGTGGCAGGTGACCCGGACGCTCAACAGCATCCGGGTCACTTCATTGACGCACGTCAGCGAGTGGCCCCGCAGCGATTGCTCCGTAGCTGAATTCGCAAGAATTCAGTGAGTTCCGAGAAATCGGAACTCTTGCGAGTTCAGCTACTGCCTACTTTTCTCGGCGCGTCGACTTGGTGACGCGGCGTCCCCGCATCACTTCAGCCAGCCGAGCTTCTGTCTCGCGACCGCTCGGCCGGCGTACCATAGTTTCTGCCACTTCGGCAATGAGATCCGTTGCGAGTAGACGTCGAAATCGCGGCGTTCGATCTCACGCAGCAGGCCGCCGTAGATGTCGAGCATCGCGCGCAGGATCGGTTTGCCCGGCGGTTCGAGATGGTCGAATAACCGCTCGCCACGCGCGTAGTACGACCGGGCGCGATCGACTTCAAATTTCATGAGATCCCGGAAACGCTGGTCTCGCACGCGGCGCTGCAGGTCGCCAGCCGAATAACCGAACCGTTCGAGGTCTTCGCGCGGCAGGTAGACCCGCCCCCGATCGGCGTCCTCGGCGAGGTCTCGCAGAATGTTGGTCAGTTGCAGGGCGAGGCCGCAGTCGATCGCGAGTTGCCTGACCGCGGGATTCTCTCGAAAGCCCCAGACGTGAATGCAGCACAGTCCGACCGCGCCGGCCACGTGATAGCAGTACCGTTCGAGTTCTCCGAAGGTGGCCACGTCGACCGGATGCAAATCGAGCTCCACGCCATCGATCACCGCGAACAGGTACTCGTGCGGAATGCGATATCCAGCCACCATGTCGGCGATGGCGGGCAGGTAGTGGTTGAAGGTTGAGAGTTGAGGGTTGAGAGGCAGAGCGGCAGCGGAGGGTGCCAGCGCCGCGCGAACCGACGCGCGCCATGCGGCCAACCAGAGTCGGCGCTCTTCCACGGGGAGACTCTCGTCGTCTCCGAGATCGTCGGTGATGCGGTTGAACGCATACAGCGCCTGCATGGCGCGCTGCCGCGCGCGTGGCAGCGTCAGGAACGAAAATCGAAAGTTGTGCGCCGTCCTGCGCGTCAGAACGCGGCAAGCCTCCTGGGACTCGGCAAGCGATGGCAGTGTGGCAGTCGGGTCAGGCACGGCGATGCTTTTCGTTCTCACACTGCGGTCGGGGTGCGGGGTGCGTGGCTCGATTCGGTAGCGGTACAGTTTGAATTAGACATCCCGGCTTAGTCGCGCGATTCGAGATTCGGAGTCCAATTTGCGCAAGAGTGCGTCTCCGATAACATGCAGTCTCCAGTCCGAGACAAGCCCAGCCAGAATGAACGCCATCGCCAGCAAAATCAGCGCACACGACCATTCGTGCGTTCCGGGGTGAAGTATGCGGCTAGCAAGCGCCCCAAATCCAATGCACTCGGCGGAAACGTATTGGAGGTGAACATAGTCCGCCCACGTCGAAACATGCCTGGCATATCCCGCACCGTCTTTCGCGTCTGGACCACGTCCCCAAATCGCGATGAGTATTCGCACTGATTGCGGGCTAATGAGAGGGAGGCGGTCTGTACGGAACTTCGTGACACGCGTGCCATTCAGAAACCACTCAACGAACGGATAAAAAAGTGATCTGTGAAATCCGTAAGCCACTACTCCCACAAAGAGCGACAGCAACAGAACTGGCGTTATCGAACCGCCCAGATTAGCAGAAGGAAGATTCTCCAACCCATTTTCCGCTGAGTAGTAAGAGACAAGAAAAAACGCGCCCGCAAACACACTGCGCAGCAGGAAACCAATGGAGAAGTTTTTCAGAATTGCTTCCATCCACCGGCCCCCAAAAACAACGAAAGAACGCCGCGACTCATCATCGCGGGGATCGTCGTTCCTGTCGAGCCGTTCACGCCGCCACGACGGCTTCGCAGAAGTCTTCGAACTGCTACAGCCGGTCAGTCAGACCGGCTTGCATGGCGGGCGTCAGACGGGGCGCGGTCAATCCTCGGCGCGGCCGTCCTCACTCATCTTGACGATGCGGGGATCGAAGCGGGCGACGACTTCGACGAGGTCTTGCTGGGCAGCCATCACGTCGAGGATGTTCTTGTAGACATACGGCACCTCGTCGGAGCCGGCCGAGATCACGCGGATGTTTCTCTTTTCCAGATCCTTCTGGACCGTGCGGAAGTTGTACTTGTCCCGCGCCGCCGTGCGACTCATGCGCCGCCCCGCGCCGTGCGACGCCGACAACAGGCTGGCTTCGCTCCCCTTGCCTCGCACCACGAAGGCCGGGTCGGCCATCGAACCGGGGATCACGCCGAGCACACCGGCGCCGGCCGGAGTCGCCCCCTTGCGATGCACGATCACCTCGCGACCGCCGTGAATTTCCTTCCACGCAAAATTGTGATGGTTCTCCACCCCCGCCAAGATTCGCGCACCGAGCAGCTTCGACAACAGACGATGAATCACGTCGTGATTGGCCGCCGCGTAGTCGCCCATCAGATTCATCGCCGCCCAGTATTCCTGACCGGCCTGATCGTCGAGACTCAGCCAGGCGAGGCGGCCGATGTCCTCGTACCGCTTCGGCAGCTTGTTGCGCGCGATGTTGCTGTACGTGTCGCAGACGGCCGTGCCCGTCCCCCGGCTGCCACTGTGAGTCAGCAGCGCCACGTACTCGCCCGCATCCAGGTTCAACTCTTCATCGCGTTGAGTCAGAGTCAGGATGCCGAACTCGACGAAATGGTTTCCCGACCCCGAGGTGCCGAGTTGCCGCCACGCCTTGTCGCGGTTCTCGCGCGTCACGCGGCAGACGCTCCAGTCCTGGTCCATCACCGCGTGATCCTGCGGCTTCTGGTGGACGGCCCCCACGCCAAAGCGGGTTCCGTTTTCGATCGCCTGCCGGAACCGGTGAAAGTTGTCCGCCAGTTGCGTCGTCGGCAGATCGAGCACCGACAGCTTCATGCGGCACGCGATGTCGACCCCGACGGCATACGGCACGACGGCGTTGTCGAGCGCCAGTACGCCGCCGATCGGCAAGCCATAGCCGACGTGCGCGTCGGGCATCAACGCCGCACCAACCGCCATCGGCAACGCACACGCCTGTCGCATCTGCGCGTGACACGCATTGTCGATGTCGTCACCCCACGTCTGGTACGAGACCGGCTCGGGGCGAACGAAGGCGCGGGCTTCAATCAACTGAGTGGCGAAGCGGCCGAAGTGCGGATCGGTCTCGTGCGCGGCGGGCTCGGCGAGAACCTGCGCGATCCGTTGCTTGATCTCCTTCCCGCGCGAGCCTCCCTCCTTGGCCGCCCGCTGAATCCCTTCGATGGCCGTCGTCAGACATTCGTCCGGGACGCCGAGCTTTCGCAATTGAGTCGTGTTCATGGTGGTTCTCGTCAGTGCCTCACATCAGTCCGATTCATGCGACGGTGATGTGCGGCTCAAATCGTTGTGCCCGCGTTCACGCCGCGGGCGGATTCCAATGGCGTTCCAGCGAGACAAACATCACACCCGGGAGGTTCGCATCGGAACGGTGGCGTCTGGCGCACCGTCATTTCAAAACCACGGCCCTATTTATTCTCCTCGTCGCCGGCGTGTCCGTTCTGGCTGGCCCGGTAGCGCCGCACTTCCTCCTCCAGCCGGCTCCGTTCGATGCGCAGTTGGATGTTGGCGAGACTCGAATAGGCGGCCGACGACATCCAGTCGCCGAGCGCCATGAGCACGGTCCACGCCACCAGAATCAGGACGGCCACCCAATAGACGAAGAACAGGCCCGGCCGACCCCGGAAGAACGGTTCGAGTTGATCGCCCAGCGGGATCAGCACGCCGACGATCCCCAGCATGGCGCTCATCTGCAACCGTCGCCGAACCTGTCGGTCGGCGTGAGTCCGCGCGAGTGGGTCCTCCTCCAGAACGGGAGACAACGCGCGTCGCACCCGGATTTGCAGCCACGCCGAAACGATCGCGAATCCCAACAGCAACGCCCCCGCGATCAAAGCGGGCAGCGTGTCGGCGGCAATGCGAATCGGCAGCGGCATGGTGGCGGGATCGTATCCGTCGGCCGATCAACTTCCCAGCCGGTGCCAAGGCGCGTTTGCGTCACGGGTGCAGTCGTTGTTTGTCATGACTCATCCGTGCCCTGGCCCTGCCATCCGTGC
>JANODP010000353.1:0-7153 GCA_031412755.1 Schlesneria sp.
CAAATTTCAAAATTGGCCATCCAACCGACCTGCAAGATTGACAAGGCATGCCCGGCCAATTTTGAAATTTGAACGCCCGACCCCTGATTCAAAACGCGGGTCACATTCCGCTCAATCGAAACTTCAAACGCTGCACATTCAGGTGCGGAAACTGTTGCTTCAACCGGGCGAGCAGTTCGACCGATTGAAACGACACCAATTCATTCAACAGCGCGGCCCCCTCCACGGAGACCGACAACGTCCCTTTGACAATTTGCATCGGCCGCGTCTGTTTCGCGAGTTCCTCCCCCGCGACGGCCTTCCAGGCGGCATGAAGCTCCTCGCCGCCCCGCACTCGCGCGAAACCCCGCAGCGCGATCAGTTCGGCCAGTGCGAAGGAGAGCGGTTGAGGGTCACGCGACATCGGGAAAGCTCAAAGCACGAAACTTCAAATCCGAAATCCGAAACGAAACTCAAATTCCAAACTCGGAAATCGCACGAAGGGGGCGTTTGAAGTTTCCGCCTTTGGAATTTGTTGCGGATTTCGTGCTTGTGATTTGGGATTTCGACACCGTCATCGGTCTCGCGACAGCGGCATGATGACGTAGGTGTAGTTGTCGTCGGTCGCCAGCACGGCGGGGTCTTCGTGGGTTATGAGCTGGCAGTGGAACTGCGACCCCGTGTCGAGCGACTTGAGGAAGTCGGCCACGTAACGCGGGTCGAACGTGATCTTGATCTCCTCGCCGTCGTAGGGGATCGGCAACTCGATTTTCGATTGGCCGATGTCGGCGGCCTGACTGTTCAGCTTCAGCGTCCCCTTGGCAAACGTGAAATCGACGCCGCGGCTTTCCTCGTTGGTCACGATCTGCGCCTGACGGATCGCGGCGTAAAACGGCGCGACCACCATGTCGATCTTGGCGTTGAAGGAATTGGGGACGACCTTGCGCCAGTCGGGGAAGCGACCCTGCACGAGCTGACTCGTGATCGTCGTCCCACCGCAGCGGACGGCGATGTCGTTGGCATGGACGGCGATGTGAGCCTCGGCCTCGCCATCGGTCAAACTCCGTTCGATCAGTGTCATCGCCTTCGAGGGGACGACGGGCGGCGTCGCGGGCTTGGCGGGAGAGCCGACCATCTTGCAGTCACCCGAAACGACGGCCAACCGGCGGCTGTCGGTCGCGGCGAAGGTGGCTCGTTCCGGAGTCAACTCGATCTGCACGCCACCGAGTGCGTAGCGCGTGCTTTCGGTGTCGGTGGCGAAGATCGTGCGATGAATCAGTTGCTTCAGCGTGGCGGCCTTGACCACGAAGTACTCTTCGTCGTCAAAGGTCGCGACGGGCGGGAAGTCGGCCGGATCTTCCGCCGACAGCCGGAACTCGCTGTATCCGCAGCGAATCCAGATCGCGTCGGAGGTGATCTCCAACTTGACGACGTCGTCGGTCAACTCGCGCAGCACCGACAGGACGCGCGCGGTCGGCAGCAGCGCCTCGCCGCTCGAATCGGCCTCGGTATCGGGCAGATCGCAGCGGATGCCAATTTCACTGTCGTTGCCGATCAGCGTGGCCTTGCCACCGGCGACCTGCAGCTTGATGTTCTTGAGGATGTCCTTGGTGGTGCGGCTCGGCACGACACCGGCCACGGTTTGGAAGGCATTGGTGAGCGAGGCTCGTTGACAGGTAAGTTGCATGGCAGAACGATGCTCTCCGTAGGGAAAGGAGCCAATCCTTGGGACGGTCTTCAACGGCCACCCGCCGTCGGTCGAAAGGGTCATTTTGGAAGGCGGGATTGTACCCGGATCGCCCTGAAAACACAGCCGTCCGGGGTAGTGGGACAAGGAGACAAGGGGAGGGGGAGACACGGGGAGAAAGGCAACCTGAAACGCGAAGTTTTCCTTCCCATCAGTCCCCTGCGTCCCATCAGTCTCATTCGGCCAAGGAGAACTCAGCGAGGTCGGATGCCGACAACCGTCCATCGTGCAGGGCCGACGCGACCAGAACCTGCTTCGCCCCGAGAGCCCACCAGGTCCGCAAGTCCTCGACACCGCGAACGCCTCCGCCACAGGTCAGGTGCAGGTTGGGGAACTCGGCCAGAAGCGACTGACAGAGTGAGCCGGTACGCGTGCCGCAGCCCATTCCGACATCCGCCAGATCCAGCACGATGAGGTTCGAGATTCCGCAGCCGACAGCCTGGCGAACGATCTCGCGCGGGTCGTGGCTCCAACCCGTCGCTTCCTGGGACAGCAGTGGCATTCCATCTTGCAGGTCGAGGCTGAACGTGACGGCTTCCAACGCGGAGGCCAGGCGCGCGGCATGTTCGGGTGTCGGAGTCGACTCCAACCCGACCACGACTTCAGCACCCAGGCCATTCAATCGTCGTGCCTCGTCGACGTCGCGCAGGCCCGCGTCGACGAGCAACCGGAAGCCGTCGTCGATCAGTTGTCGATAGACGGCCCAACTGGGACGCCCCTGCAGGATGCCATCCAGATCGGCGACATACAGACGCTGGAAACCGAACTCGGTCCGCAAGGCGCGGGCGACGTCCAGCGGAACGGACGTCTCGCTGAGCCGGCTTCGCAGCGGACGATACTCGGTCCGCCGTCCGGCCACGCCGCGAACGACCCGCCCGTCGAGCAGATCGAGAACCGGAAGAATTGACATGAAACGGCCATCCGGCGTGGACAGGGATCGGACGAGTTGGTGATACTACCGCCCACTTTGCCCCCTGTCTGTTAAGCCGCCTCGTTCTCCGAGGTCAAATCGTGTCTGAACAGCCACCCGTGGGCGCGTCTTCCGCGCCACCAACGCCGCCTCAGCAGCGCCGAGCGTCTCCGCTGGCTTGGCGATGTTTGGTGTCGTTTCTGCGAATCGGCCTGTTGCTCCTCTTCATGCTCGCCTGGTTCCAACGATCGCTGATCTATCATCCGACGAAGAGTCCGTCGCTGAAGGCGGGGATCGCCCAGTTGCCCCAAGCGGTTGTCGATGTGACAGTCAAATCTCACGATGGGCTCACGTTGCACGGGTGGCTTTCCCTCTCCGGCCAGGAGAAGAAAACGGAACGGCCGATTGATGTCAAAGCGGTCCTGTCGCAGGGCTATCCGCTGGTGATCGTGTTCCCCGGGAATGCGGGAAACCGGGCCAACCGTGCTCACCTGCTCCACACGTTCAATACCTTGGGGGCCGATGCGTTGATCATTGGGTACCGGGGCTACGGTGACAATGCGGGGGAGCCGTCGGAAGCGAACTTTAAACGAGATGCCAGAACCGTCTGGGACTTTGTCACGAAGGAACTGGGCGTCCCTGCCCAGCGGATCGTGCTGTACGGCGAATCGCTCGGTGGTGGTGTGGCGACCCGCTTGGCGGGCGATCTCTGCGAGGAGGGAATTGAACCCCGTGGCCTGATCGTGCAGTCCGGTTTCAGTTCGCTGGTCGATACAGGACGCCACCACTTTCCGATCCTGCCTGTCGGTCTGATTCTGATCGACCGCTTCGAGTCCGACCGGCACATTGCCGATGTGACCTGCCCGATCCTCCAGATACACGGCTCACGCGATCAGATCGTCCCCTTGCAACTGGGTCAAAAACTGTTCGAGGCCACGCCCGCCAAGTCGTCGGGTGGCATCGTCAAGCGGTTGGTGATTCTCCCCAACGCGGGCCACAACGATGTCTACGGCGTCGATCGTCCCCTGGTCGTCGACGCCCTGAGGAAGTTTTTGAAGGAAGTCTCCACCCCGACCGGTCGATGACCGATTTTGAAGCCGCACTATCCGGCGGCGGGTGAGCTGATTATCATTTTGCTCGCACAGTCCCCCCGATTTGGTTCGTCCCTCACGGCCAACGTCCCATGCCAGGCACGGTACATTCCAGCAAGTTGCTGACAGCGCTGCTCGCGGTCCTGATGGTTTGGCCATCGTGGGCATCGCGGGACTGTTGCTGCACTCGCCGCGCCGCCCGGGCCGCCACCGCGTCCTGCTGCCAGCGCGTGCCGGCGGAACCGACCAAAAGTCTGTCGCCGTGCTGTGCCGCACGGGTGAAGAAGGCGGATTCCCGACAACCGGCGAGTTGCCAGCGCACATCGACCTGCCGCTGCCGGATCGCAGTGGTTGCCGTGACCCTGTCGAAGTCGGTCCAGGTTTCGCGCGCTGTCAATACCGGTGGTGCCGTCTGGGCCGAGACTTCCCACCAGTCGGCCGAATTGCGAACTCTGTCATCGACCGCTGCGAGGCCGCTCTTTGACGCCAGCTCCGGTTTCGATGGACCCACTGAGGTCTGCATCAGACTTTGTCGCTGGCTGACGTGATTCGTCGTCACCCCCTGTGCTGTTAGTAGAATTGCTGTCGTGCCCCCGTCGTGGTGCGGCAGCCCGTGGTTGTGATTCGTCGGCACGCACGAATGCCCAATGTGGTGCATCTCGCTTTTCCCCGCGAGCCGACCGTTTGGTTCTGGTCAACGAAAAAGGGTTCTCTCATGTCATTCCGCAATTTGAGCATCATGTTCTCCGCCGTGCTGGCTGTCGGTCTCTTCGCGTACGCCGCCGAAGAAAAGGAGAAGGACAAGCCTTTCAAGGCCACCTGTCCAGTCGCGAACAAGCCTGCTTTGCAGGACAAGACGGTCGCCTACAAGGGTGGCAAGGTTTACTTCTGCTGTGCGAACTGCCCCAAGGCGTTTGAGAAGGACACGGCCAAGTACGCCACCAAGGCCAATCAACAGTTGGTGGCCACCGGCCAGACGACTCAACTCAAGTGCCCGATTTCGGGTGCCGCGTTGAACGCCGACAAGACCACGGAAGTTGGCGGCGTCAAAGTCACCTTCTGCTGTGAGAAATGCCAGGGCAAGGTTGCCGCAGCCACGGGCGACGCTCAGGCCGAACTGGTCTTCAGCGACGCGGCCTTCGCCAAGGCGTATGAAGTCAAGAAGGCCCCCAAGTAATGAGGGCTCGCTGACGCACGAGGAAGGCTCGGACGCTCAACCCGTCCGAGTCTTTTCGTTTGACGGCCTGTTGAATGACACGTGGGGGCAGGTTTCTTACCTGCCCGTGACAACTTGAACTCGGGGAGGGGCAGTTAAGAAACCGGCCCCCACGTTCTCACTCGCCGCGATGCTTGACCATTCGGCCGTGCAGCACGAGCGCCAACAGCAGCACGATCCCCAACAGGAATGGCCGCAACAGGTCGAAACTCGTGACCCAACTCATCCTGACCAGTTCCTGCTTCCATGCGGCGGGGAGCCACGAGAACTTGATCAGTCGTTCCGGGTTTGTCGCTTCGAGACCGACTCGCAGGATGGTGAACGTCAGCACGCCGAGGACCGTGCGACCGATGCCCCCTTCGCCGCCGAACAGGCTCGTCCCGCCGAGCACCACGCAGGCCACGGCCTCCAACAGCAGATCGGCATTCTGATCGAGGCTGACTCCCTCCAGACGGCCCGCGTTGACGAGGCCCCCGCACGCGGCGGTCGCGGCGCAGTTCATCAGGCACGCGACCACGATTCGCTCGGTTCTCACGCCCGCCAGCCGAGCCGCCTGGCGGTTGCCGCCCGTCATGTAGACGTAGCGTCCGAATCGCGTGTGTTGCAGAACCAGATGTGCCGCCACCATCACAACCACCGCCAGCGCAGCGCTCTGCGGAACTTCGAGCGTGCCCCAGTCGGCAGTACGCCATTTGAAGAGGGCCGCGTTGCCGAGTCGCTTCAGCACCGGCGGCACATTGTATTTCTGACTGAGCGTCAGAAACTTCGCCAAGCCGACGGCAATGTTCATCATCGCCAGCGTGATGATGAAGCTGGGCAATCCCGACGACACCGTCAGCGCCCCGGAAACCCAGCCGAGTCCGAGGGCCACCACAAACGGAACGGCGATCACCAGCAGCACGTCGCCCGTTCCGGCCGCTCCGAGTCCCTTCACCCCCGCCGCGAACGGCTGCTCCCACAGCACGCCGCAGACGCACGCCGCCAGCAGCGCCATTGTGCCGACCGACAAGTCGATTTCCCCGCAGAGCAGGACGAATGTGAGTCCCGTCGAAACGATGGCCAGCACCGCGCCGCGCTTCAGCGTTTGCGAGATCGTCCCCAGACTGAAGAACTCGGTCGCGAGAAAGCCGAACACGACGATGATGGCGGCGAGCGTCACCAACGGCGCGAAGTCGGCCAGCGCGAAGCGGTTCGTGGGGAGGGACGCCGCGCGCGGCGGGGTGGACGTGGGTGCGGTCATCGTCGGTCCGGTCGAAGTTGGTTTCAGGATTGCCGCTCGGCGGCGAGCGGTCGGTTCGCAGCAGGCACGACCTCTGTCATGATGCTGGAGGAGCGGAGTGGGAGCAAGTGGCTCGACGTCTCCTCGTCCCGGTCTTCCAGCCAACTTCGTCCATCAACGAAAGCGCCAAACGCGATATGTCGCCCGCCGTGAAAGCCGTTCTGTTTCTGATCGTGCTGTTCGCGATTCCCGTCGTGCCGTTTCTGTGGCTCGGGGAATCGTTCGAGCAGAGTCTGCTCAAGGGACTGCACGAGCCGTCGTCTCCGCTCGTGGTGAGTGCCTGGGTCGCCGGACTGCTGGCGGCCGACATGTTTCTGCCGGTCCCGTCGAGTGCCGTCATCACGTATGCCGGCGGCGCGTTGGGTCTGATCCAGGCGACGCTGGTCTCGTGGCTGGGCCTGTCGGTGGGAGCCATTGGCGGCTTCGGACTCGCCCGCCTGTTCGGTGAGACCATCGCGCGACGCTTCAGCGAATCGCAGGATGTGTCGCGGATGGGCGACTTCACGCGGCGACACGGCCCCACCGCGCTGGTGCTGACGCGCGCGCTGCCGATCCTCGCCGAAGCCTGCGTCCTGATGCTGGGAGCGGGCCGGCTGAGCTGGCGTCGGTTCCTCGTGCCGATGCTGGCGAGCAACCTGTTGCTCGCGCTGACCTACTCGGCGTGCGGAGTCTGGTTTCGCGAGTCGGCTTCGTTTCCGCTGGTCATCGTCGCGTCCGGAGCCGTCCCTCTGCTGGCCGCGCTCGCCATCCGCCGCTGGTGGCGGCCGAGTCGGGACGAGCAGCCATGAGGATGGGTGCAGTCGTCAATTGGTGGTCCTCTTCCGTTCCCCTCTCCCCCGTCTTCGGGGGAGAGGGGAACGGTGTCCTGATGAGAAGGCTTCAGATCCGAGTGAATTGGGCGATTGGGGAGATCGCAAACTTGTTGCGGTGT
>JANODP010000354.1:0-5072 GCA_031412755.1 Schlesneria sp.
CCGCCGACGGCACCGTGCGCCAATCGTACAGTTACGACGCCTTTGGCTCGTTGCGGCCAACTGATCCTGGCGGTGCTTCAGGAAATACGTTGAACGGATTTCTTTTTGCCGGAGAACGGACCGAGATTGAGAACAGTCTTATATACTTGCGCGCCCGATTTTACGATCAGTCCACCGGCCGTTTCCTGTCAAAGGATCCGTTAGGGTTTCACGACGGCCCAAACCTATATAACTACGCGCTAGCCAATCCTGTCTTGTATACGGATCCCAGTGGTGAATCAATTCCGGCATGGATCGCCGGACTCGGCGTCCTCGCTTATGGGTGCGCTAGCAATCCGGCGTGTGCTCAAAGGGTGGCCGCAGTTGCAGTTGCTGCGTACGAAGGATTTTCCGGCGATCGCATATCAGGTGCGTTCGGACCTTCGCGTTTGTCGAGTTCGATTCGCAGCCTCATTCAGAGCAAAGTTAGAAAGGAAGCTGCTCGCTTTGTCGGAGATGCCGCCCGAAAAGCAGTTGATTACGTGTCGGCACGGTGGAGTTCGCGCGGTGGCGTACTTCTCAACCGCGCCGTCGATTTCGTCGGCGATCTCTCCTCAATCACCGGTGCAACAGTTGATCCTGTAACAGGGCAAGTCGTACTTCTCGGCACGCAGGACGCGGGAGGCACCGTTCCTGATCTCCGCTTGGACGACTTCGTCACAGCGGTACGAGCGGTGTTTGCCAGCGCGGAAGATCCGGGCGTGACGCTCGATCCGCAACCTGGGCATGAAAGTGACCCGTCCTATGCGCAGTTGGCGCACTTGTTTGGCGGCCTGGACGATACGGATATGGGCTGGGTGTTGCTGGAGGCCGACCGGGTGATGAAGACGCTTGCGGCCGAGCGGGACAACGTGTCAGGCGCGTCAGTGATCAGTGGCGTCTCCGGTTACAAGAGCATGCTCCAGCGCAAGCTCGACCGCGGCCCCAGCGGCAACAACGCGTCATCGCGGTTCTGGTTTGTGCCGACCGACGTGAAGTTGGTCCGGTCGCCCAGCGGTCAGAGCTTTGTCTTCGATCAGACGTCGGTCCAACTTCTCACGGAAGACCTGCTCGTCGGGAATGGTGCGGTCGATCCCGATGCCCAGGCCTTTGCCGACTGGTTCACCGCGAACTACGACGCGATTGCCCAGGAGAACTACACGGTTTACGACTATCAGAACGAAACGGTGGGCGGCGAAGTGCCGTCGCAATTGCACATCTTCGAGCGTCTGGAGCAAGTGGCCAAGGCGATCGCGTTTGCCCGCTTCCTGCGCGACAACAACATCCCAATCGACTTCTCGTGGATCGACAATTACGAGGTGCCGGTCCGCAACACGCCGCTCGAAGCCAAGACCGTGCAGAACTCCCGGACCAAGCCGGTTTCCGGCGGCACGTTTACGATCACGATCACCGGCGGCGTCACCATGAATAAGCCGAACGCCTATCTGCCGGACAGCACCGGCTCGGCCGACAGCCTGGGGAATAGCGCGCTGTCCACTCGCCCCGACGAACTGACGCAGAAATGGGACGTCGGCGCGGGCCAAAAGGCCGTGGCCTTGTCGCTCGACAGCGGCCATGTCGATGGGGCGCAAACCCGCAACGACACGGACCTGACGTACAAGTCGCCGGGCGACATGCCGCTGGCGTTGGCGCGATTCACCACATCCACCAAGCCGACTGAAGGGCCGTTCGGATACGGCTGGGAGTTCGTGCCCTACGACATCGACTTTGCGATGCCGGAATTCTTCAGCAGTTCGCGCAGCCCGCTCACCTTCCTGAACGGCCTGCACGAAGGCGAAATTCGCATCGTCGATCGGATGACCGGCCAGACGCGGACGTTCCTGTCGAGCTTCGGCACGAGCCGGACGAACGGCTTTGCTTACGGTGGCCTGAACGCAAACGGAGTCCCGAACTTTACCGCTGGAGGTAGCGAACAGCCCGACGGCAGTACGCTCACACAGGAAGCGGGGACGCTGAAGTACACGCTCACGTCGCCCGACGGGACGAAAATGGTCTTCGACTCGCGAGGGCATTTGCTGAGCATGATCGATGTGCGCAATCGGGCCACCACGTACGGCTACACCGGGAACCTGGTGACCAGTATTAGCGACTCGGCGGGCCAAACAATCGCGCTGACCTACAACGGACAGGGCCGAGTGACACGCGCCACCGGATTGGGAGGCGAAGTTGTGGACTACGTCTATACCGCGGCCGGCGACTTGGAATCGACGACGCGCGTTCGCCAGGGCAAGAGCATGGTGTTCAACTACGAGTACGACGCCGATCACCGGATCACGATGGCCAAGCTGCCGGACAGGGTGGTCGAGAGCACTTCGATTTCCGACCTGCTGGGCCGCGCCACGACTCAGGGGGACGCACGCAACAACGTGTTCGATAGTCAATACGACCCAGCCACGCGGACGACCGTCACGACCGACACGAAGAACGGGACCAGCGTGCTCACGCAAACCGATTCGCTGGGCCGCGCTCGCGTGGTCCGCAACCAACTGGGCGAAGAGACCCGGTACTTCTATGTGGGCACGAACCGACAGCCATCGATCACGCAGATGCCCGATCCCAACCGGCCGCTGATCTTCAATTCTTACGACACCAACGGCAACGTCACCCAAATTGGCGACGCAGCCCGCGGCGGCGACACCAACCAAGACGGCCTGGACGACAACCCGATCGTGATGGAATACGACGCCAACAATAACTTGACGAAGGTGACGGATGCCCGCGGGCTGATCGCGCTGTACACCTACAATTCGTCGAACCAGCGGACTTCGGAAAGACGCGCCGTCGGCACGCCGCTGGAATCGACCCGGACCTGGCAGTACGACCCGGTCACCGGTTACCTCCTCCAGGAAACCGATCCGAGCGGCGTCGTGACCGAGTACGCATACGACGCGCTCGGAAACTTGACCCGTGAGACCGTCGCCCCCGGCACGCCGGCAGCGACCACGACCCAGCACACTTACGATGCGTTTTCTCGGCGAATCAGCACGATCGACGGCACGGGCGGCATCACGTCGTTCGAGTACGACGGCTGGGACAAACTTGTCAAAACCACGCGGCGCGGCACCGTCGACCTCGTCGCCACCAGCACCTATGACGCCACCACCGGCCGCAAATTGACGGACGTGGATTACAACGGCAACACCACGGCGTTCTCCTACAACGCGACGACCGGCGATCTGACCGGCGTCACGGACGGCGGCAATCTGACGACGTATGTCTACGACCGGTTCGGAAACATCGACCACCTGATCGATCCCGTCGGCAACGTGACCGACTTTGATTACGACACCTTGCAGCGACTCATCCACACCACGAGTCTCGGTTCAACGCCCCGCATCATCAGCGCGACCGGAACTGCGAGTGACATCACGATCATGTTCTCTGAGGTGATGAACGCCTCCGTGGTGGACAACGGCACGGACGTGATCGTCCGCAACAGTCAGGGCCAGGTCATTGGCGGCACGATCAGTTTTTCGGCAAACAATCAGACGCTCCTCTGGACGGCTGCCGGAGGCAACCTGGCAAAAGACACATACTCAATCACCCTGAAGGCCGGGAATGCGAGCGAGTTTGTCACCAGTGCGGGCGTGCTGCTCGACGGCGAGTACTTCGGAGCCCTCCCCTCGGGCGACAATCAGCCGGGCGGGGATTTTGCCTTCAACTGGTTCGTGGATGATCACGGCAACGACGCGGGGCATGCGACGGTGCTGGTCGTGCCGGCCGGCGCGCCGGGCGAACTGGAATTCGCGGGAGACAGGGATTGGTTCCGCTTCGATGCCGTGGCGGGAAATCGCTTCACGTTTGAAGTGGGGCTGGGGACGGGCGCGGGTGCCCTGAGCGATTCCGTCCTGCGGCTGTATGGCAGCGACGGCATGACGCTGCTGGAAATGAACGACGATAAGAACGAAGCGGCGGGACAGTATGGCTCGCTGATCAACTGGCAAGCGCCGCAGGCCGGCGCCTACTTCCTGGAAGTGCGTGGCTACGGAGATCTGCGCACCGGCACATACCAACTGAATGCCGCCGTGCTGGCCGACGACCACTCGGATCAGCCCGCGTCGGCCACGCCCATCAACGTGCCGAGCCTTGCGGCCGGGAACCTGGATGTGCGGTCGGATGTCGACATGTTCTCGTTCCAGGCGCAAGCGGGGCAACGGTATCGCATTGCCAGCCTGCTGGGCACGCTTCAGGATTCCTACCTCACACTGTACGACAAGAATGGCATCACAGTACTGGGCACCAACGACGACTACGCCGGGGGCAAGGCGGCTCGCTTGGACTGGACCGCGCCGGCAGGTGGTGATGGCACGTACTACATCGCTGTTTCGTCGTACAACAACCAGTACTCCGGTACCTACGAGCTGACCGTCTCGATCGACGATCACGGTGACAATTCCGGACTTGCCACAGCCGTTCAGAAAGTGAGCGTGACGGCCGGAAACCTGGAGGTCAAAGCAGACGCCGACTGGTTCTCCTTCACGGCCACGGCCGGCGAGAACTACCGGCTCGAAACGACGTTGGGCACTCTGCCGGACTCGTTCCTCACGCTGTATGACATCAACGGCACGTCCGTGATCGCTGCCAACGACGATTATCAGGGTCTGGCCTCGAACCTGTTTTGGACCGCCCCGGCAAACGGAACCTATTTCGCCCGCGTCACGGGTTTCAGCGGCACGGGCACCTACAGCTTCAAGGTGACACACCTCATTGACGACCACGGCAACAACGCGGCTGCCGCCACGCACGCGTCCATTCCCAGTACAACCAACGGCGATCTCGAGATGCCGGGGGACGCGGACTGGTTCTCGTTCGACGTGTCGCAGGGGTTGAGATACCGCGTCGAGGCACTGTTGGACGGATTAGCCGACTCGGTGCTGACCCTCTACGACATGAATGGCACGTCTCAACTGGCTCAGAATGACAACTTCCGCAGTCCCGGATCGCGAATTGACTTCACCGCCGCCAGCACCGGCACCTATTACGCCGCGGTCACGTCCTGGGGCGGCACCTACGTCGGCACGTACCACCTCAAC
>JANODP010000355.1:0-18516 GCA_031412755.1 Schlesneria sp.
GTCTCATAGCCCAGGGTTGCCCGCGCCTGCGGGCTACCCTGGGAGAGAGAATTTAATGGCCATCTACCCTGAAAGGGTTGCGTCTCTCGAACAACGCCGATGACGGAACCCCGATGGGGTACATGGGTCAGAATCGATCACCCAGGGTAGCTCGCTTCACTCGCAACCCCGGGCTATGAGACACAACTTCTTCGGAGTAAATCTAATTGCGAACACAACAAACTTGAAAACATTGAAACTCGTTTTTCGTGGAAGGTTCGTCCTTCAAGCCGCCTTTGGAATGTGGCACTTGGCGGGCGCAGTCCAACCCTCGTTGGCCAGCGTCCCCTCGGCGAAATCAACCAGCCAAAGCTCCAAGGTCAGCAACGCGTAGACCAGGCAGGCACAGTTCCGATCCCGCAGGATGCCCCCCGCCAGCAGGTTGTCGATGAACCGGCCATCCAGAAAACTGCGGACTCGTGCGGCGGGCGATCCCAGCGTGTCCATGATTAATCCGCGCAGCTCGTTCTCCAGCCACGAACTCAACGAAAACTCGAAGCCGCGCTTCTTGCCGAGGATGACTTCGTCGGGCAGGCGGCCGCGATAGGCATCGCGCAGCAGCCCCTTCAGTCGACCCCCCGTGATGCGCTGCGAGTCGGGGAGCGCGGCCAGAAACTCCGCCAGTTGGTGATCCAGCAGCGGCGAGCGGGCTTCCAGCGAGTGAGCCATCGTCGCGATGTCCATCTTGACCAGCAGGTCGCTCAGCAGATTGACCTGAATGTCGCCGGAGGCCTGGGTGTCGAAGGCGGAAAGCTGACGCGGCAGCAACTCTTCGATCCAGTCCTCCGTCGGTCGCATCGGCCCGCCGGTCCAGATTTGTTGCTTGTCGGCGTCCTGAAGCAGATCGGTCGTCCAACTGAGATAACGGGCACCCGGCGACTGGCCCAATCCGCGCAGGAACCGGCTGCCGAACCCGGCCGTCGACCGGCGGCCTCCCGACTGACGCTGCAACAGCCCGGCCAGCATCGTGGTCAGCGACGACGGCACGAATCGAAACGCGGACGCCCACTGGGCCGCCACGTAGCGACGATAACCGCCAAACACTTCGTCGCCGCCATCGCCCGTCAACACGACCGTCACGTGCTGCCGAGCCAGCCGCGAGATCGCCGAAGTGGGCAGCGCGCTGTAATCGGCATAGGGCTGGTCGTACTGCCGCACCAGCCGTTGGATTTCGTCGAGCGGGGCGACCTGCAGCGGAAGAATGTGATTGCGGATTCCCAATTCGCGCGCCGTTCGAGCCGCAACCGGGGCTTCGTCGAACGCCGGGTCGGTGGTCGAAACCGTGAAGCTGTCCAGGTCGCGGCCCAACTGCCGTGCCGCTTCATACGCGATCACCGACGAATCGATGCCGCCCGACAGGAAGACTCCCAGCGGCACGTCGCTGCGCAGACGGACTTTCACGGAGTCGGAGATCAATTCGCGAGTCCGCTCCAACACCTCGCCATAAGGCAGCCGCAGTTTATGCGAGTAATCGAGTTGCCAGTACCGCTGCATCTCCGCCCGTTCGCCATCGCAGCTCAACCACGACCCGGGAGGGAGCGAATGGACGTTTTGAAAGATCGTGCGCGGTTGAGGCACCATGCCCAGCGAAAGGAAATCGTAGATCCCCTGCTCGTCAATCCGGGCCGCCACACCGGCCGCGGCCATCAGCGGACGCAGGGCCTTCAATTCCGAGGCGAACAAAATCCCGCCGCCGCCGGTGCGTGTGTAGTACAGCGGCTTTTTGCCGAAACGGTCCCGCGCCAGAAACAGTTTCCGCTGCGACTTGTCCCAGATCGCGAAGGCGAACATGCCGCGCAAGTGCTCGCACATCCGCGGGCCGTATTCCTCGTACAGGTGGACCAGCGTTTCGGTGTCCGACTGGCTGCGGAACGTGTGCCCGCGCGACTGCAACTGCGGGATCAGTTCACGGTAGTTGTAGATCTCACCGTTGAAGACCACCGCGACGGAGCCGTCTTCGTTGAACACCGGCTGATGCCCGCCCCCCACGTCGATGATCGAGAGTCGGCGCATGCCCAGCACGACCGACCCGTCTCGCAGCATGCCACCGTCGTCGGGACCACGGTGCAAGATGGCATTCAGGGACGCGCCAAACGGGGCATCGGCGATCGGTTCGTCGGCCCAGCCGCCGGTGATTCCACACATGAATGAGCCTCGCTTCCCTACTTGAATCTATGCGGCGCGGCGCGCGGCCCGCGGTGCGGCGTCCCGTGCAACGCCCGCGACGCGCTGCCAGAGTTCCGCATAAAGTTCCGTGACTCGTTCCAGACTGAATTGATCCACCACCCGCTGCCGGGCGAGTTCGCCGAGACGCTGCCTGCGTTCGATTGGCAGTTCCAGAATCTCCAGGCACGCGTCCGCCAAAGCCTGGGCGTCGCCACACGGAACGATCCGGCCGGTGTCGCCGACAACTTCGGACGAGCCCCCCGCATCCGTAACGACACACGGGACTCCACACGACATCGCCTCCCCGATGACGTTGGGAAAGCCCTCGGTCACCGACGACGACACGGCGATGTCCAGACTCGCCTGAATCGTCGGCAAGTCGTCGCGCCGTCCGAGCAGATGAAAGTTGGCCAGCGGTCCGGCTCGCAGGATTTGTTCCCGCAACTCACCGTTCGATCCGTCGATGCCATCGCCGCAGAGCAGGAAGTGCGTCCCGGGGCGGCTGGTTAACATCTGCCCCGCCGCCGCCAGAAACGTGCCGTGATCCTTGTGCGGATGGTAGCGCCCGACGAGACCAATCAAATCGGCGTCGCCGGCAATTCCCAATTCGCTGCGGATCATGCGCCGGGCCTCGGCCGAGGGGCGATAGCAATCGGTGTCGAAGCCGTTGGGGATGACTTCCAGCTTGTCCGGGGCGTAACCGATCTTCTGGTTCATGGATCGGCCGGCTTGCGAATTCACGATGATTCGCGCGGGGAGATGACGGGACAGCAGCGCACAGAGTTTCACCGTCCAACGGGTGCTGCGCTTGTCGATCGTCGAACAGAGCGAACTCATGCGAATGTTCCAGACGACCGGAACCTGCAAGCGAGTCCATTTGGACGCCACTCCCCCGAGCAGGTCCGAGTGAAACAGCCAGGTTTGGATGACGTCCGGCCGCGGATCGGCCAGTTGTCGATGCAGGCGGAGCAACCCGGCGGGCGTCGGCAGCCCGCGTCGGATGCGGCACACCTCGACGGGGATGCCCATCTGCCGCAGCGGTTCCGCCAGCGGCCCCGATTCAGTCAGGGAGACGACGCGGCTGTCAAACCGCACGCGATCGAGCCGGGAGAGCAACTTGTAAAGCATGACCTGCGCGCCGCCGACCTGGAGATCATTGATGACGTGACAGACCCGCAAAGGCGTCGGAGTGTGTGGCAGACCCATGCGGCGGTACTCGATCGGAAAGCGTGCCTCAATTCCTGTGAACGTCCGGGCGCGGGACCAACGAACGCAACAGAGCCATCAAATTGTCAGGCGCTCCGCGCGGAGCGGACCCAATGCGCGCGGAGTATCTCTGGGCTCCAGAGATCAGGCAAGACCACTTTGAACCGCGCGTCATCGCCCGAAAGTGTGCCCCTCCAGCCAGCCGGGCCGGAACAAAATTCCGACAGGACGCCGTTGCCGGATCAAGCCGCCTTCCGAAGCGGTTCACTCACGGCGGATTGTGCCAACCTCCACTCCTGGAACATCAGCAGCGGCCACAGTTCGACGGCCGCGTCGAGCTGTCCGGACAGATGCTGGTTCCACAGACGCTGGACGGCATCCGCCCGGAAGAAGCCGGTCTCACCCAGTGCGGCGGGAGAGAGTCTTGCCTCGCACCAGTCGCGCAGCGCGCCGCGCAGCCACGCGGACAGCGGCACGCCGAAACCCATCTTGGGACGATCGGTGAGCGCGCGCGGTACGTGGCGGTGCAGCAACTCGCGCAGCACCCACTTCGCCTCGCCGTGGCGTTCGAGGCAGTTCAACGGCAGACGATTCGCAAACTCGACAATGCGATGGTCGAGGTATGGCGCTCGGGTTTCGAGGCTGGTCGACATCGCGGCCCGATCGACCTTCACCAGGATGTCGTCCGGCAGGAAGCTTTGCAGGTCGGTCAACATCAGGCGACGGAGCAGTGGCAGGGACGGGTCCACGGGGGCTTTGTCGAAAATGCAGGGCAAGTCTCGCGGATCCTGCAACAGGTCGGTGTACCTTCGCCCCGACGAAATCATGCGCGCATAGGAGGTGATTTCATCGGGGGCGGAAAGCATGCTGACCGCCGCATCCACCCGGCGTCGCCAGCGGCGGGAGAAGGGCAGCACCTCGCTCAAGGCCCACAGCGTGTTGGCCGCCGCATACTTGAGCGGCCCGGGCAACAGGCGTCTCAACTGTGTCGCGCGTTCATAAATCTTGTAGCGCGTGTAGCCGCCAAAAACCTCGTCACCACCGTCGCCGGAGAGGCAGACCGTCACATGCCGCCGCGCGAGCTGACAGACCAGCAGCGTGGGGATCTGCGAACTGTCCGCAAACGGCTCGTCGTAGACATGACCCAGTCGCGGAACCAGATCGAGCGCCATCTGCTCGGTCACATACCACTCGGTGTGATCGGTTCCCAGGTGGTGGGCGATGTCCTTGGCGTGCGGTGCCTCGTTGAAACGAGGTTCGGAGAATCCAATCGTGTACGTCTTCACGCGCGTCGAGGAGACCTTTTGCATCAACGCCACGATGGCGGACGAGTCGATCCCGCCGGACAGAAACGCGCCGAGCGGCACGTCGGCGACGACTTGCTCCCGCACCACGTCGGTCAACAACCGTTCCAGCCGATCGACCCAGCCTCGCCCGGAACCGTCATCCGCCTGTTCGATGGTGGAGAGACTGTCGTCGTCGGCCTTGTCGCCTGCCGACCAGTAGGCTTCGGGAGCGGGCAGTTCCGAGGGCATTCCGTTTCGCAGATCGATCGTCAGGATCGAACCGGGCGGCAGCTTCCACACGTCGCGATAAATCGAGCCGGGCGTGGGGATATAACCGAAACGCATCATCGACCCGACGGCCGCGGGATCGATGGTTCCCGGAAAATCGGGATGCTTCCGCAACGCATGCAATTCAGAACCGAAGACCAGCGTCCGACCGGCCCAGCCGTAATAGAGTGGCTTCTCGCCCAGGCGATCGCGCACCAGATACAGCCGACGTTCCGTTCGATCCCAGATCGCGGCGGCAAACATCCCCGCCGCCTGCTGAAAGGCGCGGCGCACTCCGAATCGTTCGACGGCAGCCAGCACGACTTCGGTGTCGGAGCGTCCACGGAAGGTCACACCCGCGCGAATCAAATCCTGGCGAATGGTCAGGTGGTTGTAGACCTCGCCGTTGAAAACCATCACAAACCGACCGCTGGCCGAGACCATCGGCTGATGGCCGGCCGGTGACAGATCGACGATCGACAACCGCTGAAAGCCGAAGACGACGGGCTCGCCGTTCTGCGCCCAGACACCCAGATCGTCGGGGCCTCGATGCCGGATGCTGCCGACCATTTCTGCGACCAATCGTTCGGCAGACGACGCGCTGCGGTTCGGCAAGAACGATGCGTAGCCGGCAAATCCGCACATGGTGGCAACCTACTCCGTGATTTCCGTTGATGTTTTCTGGGCCTCAAGCCGCTCGCCAAGTGCATCGACTGGCGCTCGTCCGGAGAAACGTCTTGGATTGAAAGGCAGCGAAATCCGTGCGCGCTGGCGACTGCTCTTGAAAAACTAGCCCGACGCGCGAGCGAGGGCTGAACATCCAATTCGCGCGAAGCCCTCGCTCGCGCGTCGGGCTAGTTTTGAAATGCGCTCTAGGCGGCGTGTTTGCTCCTGTTCTGCACCAATGCCGAACTCGCATCGACACAGGGCTTACGGAACGTGGCCACAAAGAGGCTGCTCGTCATCCGCGCAAAAAATCGATTTGCACACAGCCGACCCAAGAACCGCAGCGGATAGTACAAGTGCCAACGCACGCTCACCCGTTCAAAGCCCGCTTCTTCAAACAAGCGTGCCCACACGTCCGGTTCCTGGTGCTTATGCCACTCAATCGACTTGGCGAAGGGGGGCGTCAGGCCAAGACGGTTCCAATAATTGACGTTTTCCGCGTCGCTCACCACGAACCAACCGCCCGGAGCCATCGCGTCCTTGAGCCGGGTCAGAAGGTTGACGTAGGTTGTGCGAGCCGCCGTCGAATCTCGCAGATGAATGCAGCAATCTTCATCCAGGTGGTTAATGGAGGCGTTCGACAAGACAAGATCGAAGGGGCCGGCTTTGAAATCGTAGGCTTGAAGGGGCTTGTCACACGCGACGAGCCGGCCTGCCCAGCTCTTGTCCACGGCTGCTGTCGTCCGAAACCGCTCCAGCATTCCGTTGGACGAGCCATCGATTTCCGGCTCCAGGTTGGTCGCGCACCGAGCCCCGTTTGCCACCGCCCAGGCGGAAAAAAGGCCGGTGCCGCCACCGATGTCCAGCATGGTCTTGCCATCGACGGAATCGACGTCTGCAAACAGGTAGCGGCAACGAAAATCGAGGGCTTTGTAGCCGAACCTGCCATATAAGCGATGGCCATCGACATACTCGGCAAAGGTCGTGAGTGGCAAGGTGTTTTGATTTTCGGACACCGGTGGTTCCTTCCGTGGTTCCCGAGGTCTATTTCTGGCCGCATCATGCGCAGGGCGCGAAATATCTGTTGTTTCTGTCGCTCACGCAAGATCAAGTTCGTGGGGGTACCGACGATCTGCAACTGCGGCAGATGCTGAAAGCCGGCTCGCGTTCTCGCGCCCGGACTCCCCAGGTGGAGAAGCCTCGGTGCGGAATACCGTCCCTCATTTCTGTGACAAGCCGCTGGGCGGATGACGCGGTGCCACCCTCAAGCTGCTCGACGTTCGGCAATCCGCGATGGCGGCGGAAGTGTCTGACCCTGGTCTCGAGAATCTTTGGCTAACAGTAGTCGCGTGTATTGCTCGGCGATCGTTTCCACACCCAGGAGCGTCTGGGCCGATTGACGAACGGACGCATCCGGCCGCTCGAACCACTCGTCCTTCCACTCATCGAGTCGACTCACAATCCGCGGGGACAGTCCCAGTTGTTCCATGATCTCGCGGGTGCCGCCGGGAACGTCGAGCGTGACCACCGGGCACCGGCAGGCAATCGCCTCCAGCAACGAATTCGGCAGAGACTCGACGTGAGAGCAAAGCACAAACAGATCGGCATGCCGCATCCAACGCCAGGGATTGGCGTCGAATCCGGCCAGTTGGACGCGGTCTTGCAGCCCCAACGACTGAATGAGCCGCTCCAACTTCGGACGTTCCGTTCCTTCGCCCACGATCCATAAACGGGCGGTTGGCCGGCGTTGCGAGAAGCTGCGAAACGCCTCGATCAGGCGGTCCAAGCCCTTCACCGGATCGAGTCTGGCGGCCGACAAAATGTGAGGCCCGGCCATTCCCTCGGGGAAGGGACACTCCGCCGCTCCGGCGGTGGCTTCGATCTGTTCAAAGGGAACCGGGTTGTAGATGTGAGTGACGCGGGAGCCGGGCAAACGCAGCGGTCCTCGCAGCTCCCTGGTCCCGGCCACCGACTGCGCGATGACCGTATCGGCCAGGCGGTAGCTCACCCTGGCCAGGTGCTTCATGACGCCCCCGGGTGACTGACCCAGAAACGTGACGGGGGCCGACTCCCGAATCAACAACCGGCATTGCGGAGGAAACAACGGCCGCAACAGGCTGGTCAGAATGTTCAGATGCGAACCTGTCGCGACGACGCGCGCCGGTCGCAGTTTCCACAACAAACGCAGCACTGCGAACATCGCGCGGGACACGCGGGGCGTCTTCAGGTCGTGGACACAGACATCGGCGGGGATGGTTTTCCGCAGCGGTCCAGACCCGTTCATCACGGCCAAATGAAGCTCAAATTGCGAGCGGGGCAGCGCCGTCAGCAGATGGCAAATGACCCGCTCCGCGCCACCCATTTCGAGCGACGGCAGGAGAAACAGAATTCGCAGTTTCGTCATCACAGGCATCCGTTCCCTCAGACTGTCTGTCGCCATCCTTGGCGGTTTTCATCGGCCGACGCGACGAAACCAAGCACGGCCATCCGCGAAATTCGACGTGGAACGCGCCTCCACCGTGCGTCAACAAATCCAGCCAACTCCCGATTTCCACCTGCCAGCGATCAACTGTTCCGTGCCACGCCCGCCAGAGTCTGTGGGACGAATCGACGCGGCATCCCCCTCATTTTCGACGGTGCCACCGTCCGCCGCTCGTCCGCATTCTTCGCCACCTCCACGAACTGACCATCGGCAATTCCCAGAATGAACGCCCACATGATCAATTCCTTGGGACGGTACATCGTGAAATCCACACTCAGTGTCAACAGGAAAAACAGGAAGATCGCACACGGCAGGTATTGCCTCGTGCGATACGTGATCCAGATTCGGCGGAAGAACATCCAGAATAAGGGCAGACACAAGACTCCGAGACCGATGATCCCCTCGAAAATGATGCTGTGAAAATGCACGTTCTCGACGCTGCTGTCCGCATACTGTCCCAGCAGTTGATTGTCTTGAAAGCATCCGGTCGTTCGGAAGAACCCGAGCCCGAACACCCCGACGTGCCCCGATCGCAGCAGTCGCAGGGCAAACAGCCAGATTTCCTTGCGGCCATGGCCATCTGCGGCATCCGCAGCCTTCAAGTTGTATCCCACGTTGTATCCGACATCACCAATCGCCAGGGACGCGGCGATCGCCACACCCACGACCAATGTTCCGACAACGAAGACCTGCTGCAGGGGCCGCATGGATGGCTTGGCATGGAGCGGCAGCGCGCCATCGTGGGACTCGATCAAGGGGATGAACGCCACAATCACCATGAACATCACGGTCGCGGTCACGCTGAATGTCAGCACCAGAAAGACGCTGGCGACGGCCAGGACGACGAACTGACGCCGGACGATGGCGATGAGGCACGCCACCACCGACACCTGCGCAAAACTGCCCACGCCCAGTCCCGAGGCGTAGATCCTGCCCATCGAGGTTTCAAAGGTCAGGTGATAGACCACGACCGCCGAGGCGCACAGGATGGCATACAGGAACAGGAACAGACTCTCGGATTGTCGCGGACCGAACAACTTGGTCGAGCCGCTCGCAAACGAAAACACGCAGGCAAACCGGAAGAAATGAATGAGTCCATCGAAGAGCGCTCCGGACGGCAGGTCGGGGGAGGCCAACAGACTGACGACCACCGCAATCAGGCCGAGAAACAGAAATGTCGCGCCCTGCCGGCTGGGACGGAGCTTCAGAAATGCCGACGTGAGAAACAGGCCGCCAAACAGGGCGACGTCAAAGGCACTGAAGTAGGAGACAAACCAGGGTGTCGTGCGGCTGATGACGGCATAGTCTTCCGGGAACAACACACTGCTGGGCACGCTGATGTAAGCCGCCAGCGCCAAGACCGCCAGCGGCGTCGTGCGCAAACAAGCAAGGATGTGCAAATACAACTTGGACTTCATGGCGTCTTTTTGATTGTCGCGATGGAACGGTGCCTTGGCCAATTTGCGGCGGTTGGTGGTCCGGAGATCTCCACAGGCGGCTAGGCGGCACGCCCCGAAGTGGTTGGTCTAATCGTCCCGCCGGACACGGCAACATCCGGGTGTTGACCAATCGTGAGTTGATGAATCAGTCCGTCCCAAAGTTCGAGCACCCGGTCGATGCCGAACCGTTCGAGTACGGTTGACGCATTGGCACCCAGACATCGCCGGTCCGCTTCGCTGGTCATCAGTCGGCTCATGCCATCGGCGAGTGCGGACACATTTTCCGGCGGCACCAGCCGGCCATCATGGTCGGCGCGAATGATCTCGGCGGGACCGGACGGGCAGTCCGTGGAAAGTACGGGGCATCCGCAGGCCATGGCTTCCACCAGCGCATTGGGAAAGCCCTCATACCGCGAGGGCATCACGAACAAGCCGGCTTCAACCAGATGTGGGTTAATGTCGGAAACGACCCCGCGCAACGTCACCCGGTCGGTCAACCGCAGGTTTTGAATCAGCAGTTCCAGGGGAGCTCGTTCCGGTCCCTCGCCGAAGATTTCCAGCGACCATTGCGGGTGACGCGAAGCGATTCTGGCGAAGGCTTCAATCAGCAGGTCAAATCCCTTCTGCCGATGCAACCGGCCAACCGCGACAATCTTTGGCCGCTTTGCAGGCGACCAGAATTTCGCGGGGGGAGCCACCGGATTCGGGATCACGGCGACCCGGCCGCGGGGCGCGACGCGCCGCGCCCAGGCGTGAACGGAAAGCGTCTGGACGACGATCGCGTCGGCCCGCGGATACAGCACGCGTCGCAGGAGCCGCAGGCCCGGGGGAGACGGCTCCCGGCGCGGGTCGATCCGTTCCGACACGATCACGGGGAGCCGCAGCCCGCGCGTCGCAAGCACCGTCAGCAGATTCGTTCGTTCGACGAAGCTGATGACGGCATCGGCCTCGGTCGTTCTCACGGACTGTCGCAGCGCAGAGATGCGGCGGCAGGAGGTACGGAATCGGTCGGCGATGCCGCGCGTGCTCTTGAGGAGGTTCAATCCAATGCGGCGCACGCGCGAGTCGAGCGGATAGAAATCGTCGTCGGCCGGACCCAGGGTAATCAGTGTGATGCCATCCCCTCGCCGGACCCAGGCGTTGGCCAGGGTCGCCATCACGCGCTCCGCGCCACCCGCGTGCAGCGTGCTGATGACAAGTGTTAACCGCATGGCAGGCTCCGATCCCAGAAGGTGCGCCGGCTCAGGCCGCCTTGCGCGCCACAAACCACAGGTGGTCTTCACTGCTGCGAATGCCGAGTTGGCTGGCCATCAGTCGAAGCGTGGACGCGAACTTTCCTTTCCAGTTGAGGTGCCGCAAACTGACAAAGGGACGCTCGCCAATCCGCTCCACGACCAGGTTGTCCGACAACAGGTCGTGCATGCGCCGGGGAGTGAAGCTCTGCATGTGACCCCACCGGTGGAACGGGACCGCGCAACAGGGACAGATCACCTGTTGCGCGTCCAGAACCTCACGCGACGGCACGGATCCCAGCAGCCGTCCACCGGGAGCCAGCGTGCGGTGGACCTCGTTCAAAGTGGCCGCCAGGATTTCGTCGGTCAGATGTTCCAGAACTTCTGAGACCACGATGTAGTCAAACGAATTGTCATCGAAGGGAATCGACTGGCTGTATCCCACCCGGGCCTTCTCACCGAGTCCGTGTCGCGTCTGCAGCGCCTGGATCGACCGTTCGCTCGGATCGAGGCAGTGGACATCCAATCCCCGTTGAATCGCCAACGACTCGAACACGCCGGAGCCGACGCCGATGTCCAACACGCGGCTGCCGGCGGGGATCTTGTCCGCCAGGAACTTCAATCGCCCGGCGCTTTGCTGAAAACTTTCGACGCCCTCGTTCTGGAAGTGTTCCCAGATCCGATCCTGATCCTGTTGGGTGATGGTTGCGGTCGACATGTCGTTCACTCCTCGAATAGTAGTCGTCACATTCGGCGAATGCCGGTGACCAGCGCGCGATGCGTGCCGGTCGCTTCCACGTTCCGTCGCATTCTCAATCCGGCAGATCCGATCTGTGACAGCGCCGCACGATTGTCCGAAGCTGGCATCCGTGACATCAGGCCGCCTGCTTCGTTTCCCGGGAGGCGGTTCCGGAAAGTTCAAAGCCGGCCCATGACGTCAGGTCGCGATTCAGCAACAGCGACAACCGGGTGACATCCTCGCGAAATGCATCAATCAACTCGGCCCGAAAGTCATCGGGCAGCGGCAGCCGTTGGTATTTGGTCACGAACACCTTTTGAACCAGGTCGAGAATCCCCAGCCGCTTCAGACCCAGCGACCTCTTGAGCAACTCGGCGGCCTGCACCAGGACGCGCGGCGGCCGTGCGGTCAGCCAACTCAACGCGCGGATGCGGTGCTGCTTGGACTCGTTGACTCGCGGAAAGTGTGAGCGGCCGTCAGAGGGAACACCCAGAAATTGACAAACGTCCCGATAACAGGCCGCCGGATCTTTGACGAAGTCGTCGTGCAGAATCACATGCACCTGTTCGCGCGGCACAAGCTTCAAGAGCCGTTCCATTTGCCCGCCCATGCTCGCCAGCTCCCGATAAAACAGGATGTTGACGTTGCGGCAGAGGCGCGGGACGCGCCGACCCTGTTTGCGTTCCGATTGGAGATTCCAGGCCGTGCGGAAATCGACCTCATCTTCGTAGGCGTCATAGAGGGCCTGGGCGTGCATGGAGTACACCAGGTCGACCGGATTGCGCAGCATGACGATCATCTTGGCCCGCGCGTTGAACTTCAGAATTCCCGGCACGGCCGCGGCCGAATACAGATACCCCGCCGACCCTTCGCCGATCGCGAGGTGCTGGTCGGTGGCGCTGGCAAACAGTTTGAGATAGTCGTCCTCGGTCGCGATGGCGCGGTGCCGCGGGAAATCGCTGGCGAAAAAGTAGGGCTCCTTCATCTCGCTGAAGAAGACGTGGGGATGCTGGCTCAAATAGAAACTCAGCGCCGTCGTTCCACACTTGGGGGCGCCGATGATGAAAAAGTTTGGCTTCCGCGTCATGTTTCTTCCCTCGCTGCGTCTGAGAGGATTCTTCCAATCCGTGCTCCAGATTCGTTAGGCGACCTTTCTCGTCCGCGGCAATATGGCGCGGCTCTCGTCACCGGGATTGTGGAACGGCAACACGGCGCGGCCCTCGTCACCGGGATTGCGGAAGGTGATGATGAACACGCTGCCTGTCATGCGCGCCACGACTCGATTGGCACAGGGACGGCTGAAAAACCGCAACCAATGCGGCAGGTACACCTGCCAGCGCACGCGCACCGTTTCAAAGCCCGCCTCCTCGAACAGCCGGCACCACATCTTGGGCTCGTGATGTTTGTGCCACTCGATCGTGGGCGCGAACGGAGATTTGAGGCCGAGACGGTTCCAATAGTTCACGCGCTCGGCGTCACTCACCACCATCCAACCGCCCGGAGTCATGGCCGCGCGAATGCGGGACAGCAGCCTGACATATTCCTGTTGAGCCGACTGGGAATCGAGCAGTCGAATGCAGTGGTCTTCGTTCAGGTGGTTGATGGAACTGTGCGACAGGATCAGATCATACGGACCTTGCTCGAAACCGAAGTCTTGAACCGGCTGGCTGCTGGCCGTGAGCCGCCCCGCCCAACTCTCCTCCACGGCCGTTGTCATCCGGAATCGTTCCATCATGCCATTCGACGAGCCGTCCATTTCCGGCTCCAGATTCGTCGCCCGCCGCGCGCCGTTGGCCACGGCCCACGCGGAAAACAATCCCGTTCCGCCGCCGATGTCCAGCATGTTCTTGCCATCGATGGATCCCACGTCCTGGAAAAGATACCGGCATCGAAAGTCGAGCGCGTCGTAACCGAACTTGCCATAAAGCTGATGACGCTGGACGTAGTCGGCAAATTTCGTGGAGACCTTGGCACTCGTCATGTCTGTGACTCCGGTGGGAGATGATGGGCTTCGATGTGGGCCGCCCACCGCATCAGGCAGCCTTGGGAATTGGTTGGGTTGTTCGATCGAGGACGAAAGGAGCGTCGAGACCGTTCGTCGCAATCCGTTGTTCGAGAGGGGCCGTCGGAGCACTGGCGAGCAGACAATTTGATTTTCCCGATGCGCCGCAAGCCTGCTCAACGTCACCGGAGTCGATGCGTCAGCCGGCCATCGCGGCACTCTATGCCGCCTTCAACGCCGGTTGCGCGATCCGCTTGAAGACATACTGGTTGCAGCCAAAGTTGTTCGTCGTAATCAACCGGTCGAGGGTGAAGTGGTGTGCCTTGTAGAACTCCAGCAGCGACTCCGGCTTCGCCACTTCAAACGGATAGCCACCCAGCCAGTCGATCCAGTCGTAATACGGGGACATTCCACGCTGCTTGCGATAACCGGAAAACCACGCGAAGGGGTTCTTGTTTTCACTGAGTCCCTTCAGGATCCCCAGCGTCGTGAAATAGGGGATGAACACGCCGGACACGGCGATCCGTCCGATCAATCCGGAGCAGTAACATCGCTTGACCGCCGACCAGAATCGGGAAATGACTCCCTGGTCGTTGTAGATGGCGATGAACAACGTCCCGCTGTCGGCCAGCGGAATCAGGACGTTGTTCAGTGCCTGCTGCATCTGGCCGGTATGGTGCAACACTCCCCAGGAGTACACGACGTCGAATTTTCCCAGGGATCTGAGATGGGAGTCATCGAGCACCGAGGCTTCCTCGACGGTCCACCGGCCATCGTCGTTGAAATAGCGTCGTTTCAATTCGCGGGTGCAGGCCACGGACTCGGGGTCGTAGTCCAGCGAATGAACTTCGGCACCCAGACGTCTTGCCGCCAGACTGAACAGACCACTGCCGGAGCCGACATCCAGGAACCGCCTTCCCTGCAGGTTCTCGACGGCGAGCATGTCTTTCAGCGAAAGTTCGGCTTGATGGATCCGGTCCTCGTCGAGCGTGCGCAGAAAGGCCGCCCAGTTCGCGCCAAACCGGAATCGTTCGCCGTTTGAGACTTCCGCTGAATGCATCCGACACTTCTCCTGAAAAGCACTCCCCCAATGGGGGGCGAGTACTTATCAGGCCGTGGAAACAGTGACAACCCCAATTGCTCAAACGCACATCTCTGCGGCGATTCAAACGGAGGCCGCGCGCCCGGCATTGAGATCGTCCCGCCGTCTTCAAACTGGCCGGATTATTCATGGGGCTGTAGCTGAGTTCGCAAGAACTCAGTTTGTGATAACGCACCGGGCTGAGTTCTTGCGAACTCAGCTACAGGCAACTTGCCGACGCGACCACCGCGCCTGGTTTGACGGTCAGGTCGCCGTTCTGCGCAGGGCCGCCAGAATTGTGGGATCGATTCCCAGGTGCTGGTGGATCTTGGCGACCAGCAGGGCATTGAACGCGATGACCCCGGCGCTTTGCGCGAGGGCGGCACCGACCGCGCCGTATGGCGGGATGAGCAGCACGCAGCAGGCCAGGCCGAGTCCGGTGGACAGGACGGCGGCCGTCACCGTGTCGCGGGTATGTCCCGACATCGTCAGCACCGCCCCAACGGGGCCCGATGCGATGTTGAAGAATTGCCCCACGGCGAGAATCCTCAGCACCATGTAGCCTGCGGAAAAGTCCTCGCGGAACAGGCCCAGCAACCTGTCGCCAAACAGGATCTCGACCAGCGCGATCGGCAAAGCGGCGAGCACACAGACCTTGACGGCCGCCAGCAATTGCCTTTGGAGTTCCACCCTGTCACCGATGGTGTACAGCTGCGCGATGCGCCCGGAAATCACCGAATTCATCGTGAGCAGCGGCAACACGACCAACATGGCCAGACTCGAGGCGAGGGCAAACACGCCGACATCCCGAAAGTCGGCCGTCATTCCCAAGGTGAGCATCGAGAGCTTCTCGTTCGCCAGAAAGATCAACTGGGCGAGCAAGAATGGCATGGCCCCTCGAATCCAGCGCCGGTACTCGGTCCGTTGCACAGCGGAATCGATCTCGCGCGGCAGTGACTTCTTCAACAACAGGCGACCCACGACCAGAGCCAGAACACCCGCCCCGACCTGGCAAATGACGGCCTGCCACGCAGACAGCCGGCCGTGCATCACCACGACGGCAATGGCGGCCAACAACAGCATGGCCAGCGGCTGAACGAAGAACTCCGGAACGAAGCCCAGCAGCGGTCGCTGCAGTCCCTGCATCGAGGATCGATAGATCTGTCGCAGTGCGACGACGGGGACCAGCGCGATGCCGATCATCACCTGAACGGCAAGGTCTGAGTCCTGTTTGATGAGCAGCAGCCACAGCACCGCGCCGACGGCCACTGCGCCCAGGGCCAGCGATGCCAGCCAGACGACGCGCGCCGGACCGCCGAGCAGACCGCGCAGCAGTCCCCAGTCGCGCAAGGCGCACGAGGCCGAGATCTCTCGGACGAGAAACCCGTCAAACCCCATGGTGGCGGGGACAACCAGCAGGCTGACCCAGGCCAACACATACGAATAGCTGCCAAATTGTGCGGGCTCCAGCGTGTGAGACAGGAGCAGCGTCGTGGCCAGCGCGGCCGGCATGGCAAACAAACGCAGCCCCAATTGTGCCGCGAACACGGAACCGAGCAGGCGGCGAAGCGACTTCACCGTTGACTTCGGCGCAGCATCGGGGTTCGAGTCGGTCACCGTCTGTGGGCATGCGGCAGACATTCGCACCAACCTGGGTTGCTCGGGAACTACCGTCGTGGGAAGAGATCAGTCCATTGGCCCAGAGGCAGTTACCCCTGCCGCCCGGCTGATTGGCGAGGAATCCCGCCACCTTCGAGAGGTGAATGAAAAGAAGGCAACGTCAACCGGCCGGAGCGGCTCCCAGACCGACAAGGGACCGGTCGAGATCGCGCCGCGCTCCATCGGCGCCGCTTGTCCGCGATTTTTTTGAATCCGTCAAGACGAGAGTCATTCCCTCGTCGCGGGTGGTGCGTCGATGGTGGAGCGTGCCCGGAGGCAACCGCCCCAGCATCAATTCATCCGGGCCAGCGCTGCACTCGGCCCTGGCCGCCGCAGACAGAAAATGCCGCAGAGCCCGTGGCCCTGAAATGACAGACAGCCCGACAGGCTGCCTGTCGGGCCACTGAGGAGAGCGATTTGAAGGGAGCCCTACTTTGCGGAGTCGGCCGAAAGCGTGGCAGTGGCCGTGGGGAACTTGGCGGGGACCGGCAGCGTGACTTTGCCGGTGGCAGCCCATTCGGTGCCGCGGTTCACGATCGTTTGAAAGCCGACGCACTGCATGGAGTACTCGGCGTGTCCCATCACCGTGGTGAAGACTTTGCCCTTGCCGTAGGGGATCCACCAGACCATCGGCTCGTGAGCGTCCGTCCCGCCGGTCTGCTTCGCCGCAAAGGCCGTGGCGAGGACATTCATGCTGGCCGCGGGACCGCGCTGTCCGTGGTACAGCTCGTCTTTGGCATGCAGCCACTCGACGGGCAGGCCCTGCATCACGGGATGCTCCCGTTCGCGGACGATCACGGTGAACTCGTGCTGCGAACCGTGGCCGGCACCCGGCCCCTCGCCCTTTGGCGTTCGAACCGGTTGTCCCTTGTCATCGACCGTCAGGCGATCGCCGAAGTTGGCGTCGCGCCAGCCCAGCCCGATCATCTTGTTGAATTCGGCCCAGTCCGGGAAGGCGTTGTTGGCGGCGTGAACAATGACCAGTCCGCCTCCCTTGGCGACGTAGTCTTCGAGGTCGCGTTGAACCGGTTCGGGCCACGATTGACCGTTGTAATTGCTGAGGACGGCGCCGTAATCGGCGAACTTCGGACGGAAGCCGGCCCACGCCTCCTTCGGCTGTCCGTTGGGCGGAGTCGTGGCGACCCCGACCGCAAACCGGCCGCTCTTCGTCAGGAAGTCCTTCAGAATGGGGGTCGTGGCCTTCCAGTTGTGGTTGTTCTGGCCATCGACGATCAGCACGCGCACTGGCTCGGCCGCTCCGGCGAGGGAACCGGCGAACAGGCCGATCGACAGCGCGGCCAACCAAGTGTCTACGAAACGTCGCGAAATCAGGCTGCTCATGAGAATTGCTCCGGTTGAAAAGTCACGTTTTCTTCGTTGGCCCGCACGACCGTTATATCGTGCACCGCAGTTACCCGCACCGCCTGCGGACTAATCGTTGCGACTCACCGAGTCCAACAGTCATTTCTGGCCGAAGTTGGGTTTCGTGCTATCGTGTTACCTGAACGAGGATGAGGATGTCGATTCTAAACTTGTCGCGGAGAAGTAGTGTGAAAGCTGGTTGGCCCGAACAACTTCAAGTCTCGTCGCTCATCCGGCAGCGGCGGCGGGCAGGAGCTTTCGGGAGGCCGATCCCGCATTCGGTCGATCCGCCCGCCCGGGTGTGCCTCGATCATCGGTCGCGACGACAGTTGGCTGGCGAAGCGTCAGGAGTTCTGGAGAGACCACATCTTGGGAATACGGTCGGCGCGTGAGAACGACGTCGCCGGCAAGGAATAAGGAGACACACAAATGCTCGTTCTATCACGTCAGCGCGATGAGAGTATTTTCATCGGCGACAACATCAAGATTACCGTCGTCGACATCCGGGGCGACAAGGTTCGCTTGGGAATTGAAGCACCCACAGAGATTCCCGTTCATCGTCAGGAAGTGTACGAAGCGATTCAGCGCGAGCATCAGCGGGGTGTCGCCGCGACCCTGAAGACGGATGGCTCGGCCAAGTGACTTCGAATGGCGGGACGATCCAAGCCCGAGCCGTCGCAAACCGCGAGCGGCCGGCGGTTGGCGCCCCTGCCGCAGGTGACTCCCCCAACTCACGCTCTCGATGACCCCGCGAACAAGCCCGACTGAGCCGGACAGTTGTCCGGCTCATTTTGTTTTCCGGGTGTCCTCCGACGGAGCCGTGCCGCGATTCGCGGCCTGGCCCGTTTCCAGATTTCGGAATTCCCATTCGTCGTCTCCTTCAATTCGTC